>CAJGDZ010000012.1 GCA_904502055.1 uncultured Clostridia bacterium
ATGCCTGAATATATAGAAAAAGCCGAAAATCTCACCCTGCCCGTGGTCATTCTCGAGGGCACGGTGGCCTTCCCCTCGGTAAAGATCAGCTTTGAGATCTCGGACAAGCGCTCGCTTGCCGCTGCCGAAGCGGCCGCCGACACCAACGCCTTTGTTCTCTTGGTTGCGGCCAAAGAGCTGGGTAACGTTGAGGCCGAGGAGGACGATTTGTACCGTGTGGGCACGGTCGCCAAAATCAAGCAATCCTTAAAAACGCCCGACGGCACGCTTCGCCTTGTAGTGGAGGGCTATTCCCGCGCCTCAGTCATTCAGCTCCGCCGCACTAAGGAATACCTGCTTGCCGATGCGGTCTGCAAGACCGTGATGCTGAAGGACAACGGCGGCGTCAAGGGTGAGGCTCTTGCCCGTGAGGCCATTGCCGCTCTTGAAGAGATCGTGCACTTTTTGCCCGCTGTCTCGCAGGACATTCTGTTGGCCGCCAAGGGCATTGAAAACGCCGGGCTTCTTGCCGATTTCATTGCCTCTCATGTCCTGCTCAAGCATCAGGATAAGCAAATGGTACTGGAATGCTTTGAGCCCTTTGCGCGTCTGGAAACGCTCCTGATGCTTCTGGAAAAGGAAGCGGTGATCCTTCACTGTGAGAGCGACATTCAAAAGCAGGTGCGCGAGCGCCTCAATCGAAACCAGAAGGATTTTTATCTGCGTGAGCAAATCAAGGTCATCCAGGAGGAGCTGGGTGATGACTCGGAGTCCGAGGAAGCGGAATACAAGGAGCGCATCCTTGCGGCAAAGCTTCCCGATGATGTCCGCGAAAAGCTTTTAAAGGAAAACGGAAAAGCTGCCAAAATGCCCTTCGGCTCGGCTGAGGCTAACGTCATCCGCAATCACATCGACATTTGTCTGGAGCTTCCTTGGAACAAAAGGACCAACGACCGCTCGGACGTGGAAAAGGCAAGAAAGATCCTGGACAGCGACCACGACGGCCTGGAAAAGGTCAAGGAAAGAATCCTTGAATTTCTCGCGGTAAAGCAGCTGGCCCCCGATCTTAAGAATCAGATTCTTTGTCTGGTCGGCCCTCCCGGTGTGGGTAAGACCTCCATCGCATCCTCGATTGCACGCGCCATGAACCGCAAATACGTTCGCGTGTCCCTCGGTGGCGTACGCGACGAGGCAGATATCCGCGGACACAGAAAAACCTACATTGCCTCCCTGCCCGGACGGATCATGACCGCACTCTCGCAGGTGGGCGTAAACAACCCGCTGATCCTTTTGGATGAGATCGACAAGCTGACGCGCGACTCGCACGGCGACCCCGCCTCGGCACTTCTTGAGGTGCTGGATTCCGAGCAGAACAAAAGCTTCCGCGACCACTTTATCGAATTCCCGTTCGATCTTTCGGACTGTCTCTTTATTGCCACGGCAAACTCCTACGAAGGAATTCCGCGTCCGCTTCTTGACCGAATGGAGATCATCGAGCTTAAGATCTACACCAAGCGCGAAAAGCTGGAGATCGCAAAAAATCACCTGATCCCCAAACAGATGAAGCGTCACGGTCTTACCAAACGCATGCTCAAGATCGACGATTCCGCACTTGTAGAAATCATCGATTATTACACGCGCGAGGCCGGTGTGCGTAACCTCGAGCGTGAGATCGCCTCGCTCTGCCGCAAGGCCGCAAAGGCGCTTGTGGAGCAAAAGCGGAAATCCGTTACGATCACCGCTCAAAACCTTAGCGAATATCTGGGGATTCGCAAGCTATTGCCCGAGCAGATCGCAAAAGAGGACGAGGTGGGCGCGGTCAACGGGCTTGCTTACACCGAGCTTGGCGGCGAGATGCTCAAGATCGAGGTGGCAGTGCTTGAGGGAACGGGCAAAATTGAGATCACGGGCTCTTTGGGCGACGTCATGCAGGAATCGGCAAGAATCGCCGTCAGCCTTGTGCGCTCACTTGCCGATGAATACGACATTCCCTCCGACTTCTACAAGACCAAGGATATACATATTCACGCCCCACAGGGCGCAGTCCCCAAGGACGGCCCATCGGCCGGTGTTACTATGACCACGGCGCTTATCAGCGCGCTGACGGGAAGACCCGTTCGCCGCGACGTAGCCATGACCGGTGAGATCTCGCTTCGCGGTAACGTGCTTGCCATCGGCGGACTCAAGGAAAAGACTATGGCCGCTTATACGGCAGGCGTGAAAAAGGTGTTGATCCCTGCAGAAAATCTGCGAGACCTTGAGGAGATCGATCCGCTGGCGCGTGAAAACCTCATCTTTGTCCCCTGCGAAAAGATTGGGGACGTGCTTGCGCAGGCGCTTGTTCCCGAACGGCAGGTGGGAAAGAGCGAACGGCTCTCGGCCGAAAAGCTGCCGCAGATCGGCGCCGAGATCCACACAAACAACGTAAGCGCCAACGTTTGATAAGATAAGAAAGGAAGACAGGCTATGTCTCTGAATTTGCAAAAAACCAATCTTCGTATCAGTGCGGGCTTGCCTCGCCAATTCCCGACCGACGCCATCCCTCAGGTGGCCTTCTCCGGTCGCTCCAACGTTGGAAAAAGCTCGCTGATCAATACCCTTCTGGGAAGAAAGAGCCTGGCCAGAGTCAGCTCTGCCCCCGGCAAGACCATTACCGTCAATTTTTATGACATTGATCAAAAGCTGTTTTTTGTCGACCTCCCCGGCTATGGCTTTGCCAAGCGCACGCTGGAAGATAAAAAAGTGTGGTCGGCACTCACCGACGGCTATTTTACCGCCAACCCCAACATCGACCTGTTGAAGCTTGTACTTCAGCTGGTGGACAGCCGCATCGGTCCGACAAAGGATGACGAGATGATGCTGGATTTCCTTAACCAGAGCGGGATCCCGTATATCGTAATTGCCACCAAATGCGACAAGCTCAATGCTACCGAGCGTAAAAAAAGCGAGGAGCTTCTCGCCTCGCACCCCCTCATTGCCGAGGGCACGCCCATCCTCTTCTTCTCCTCGCTGAAAAATACAGGAAAGCAAGAGGTGTGGAGGGAGATCTCCGCCGCTACCGATATTAAACTGTAACGAGGTTATTATGTTCGATAGAAGTACCCTTATTTCCTACGTTTTGATTTTACCCGTTATTCTGCTTGCACTCTCGATCCACGAGACCGCGCACGGATACGTGGCATCCAAGCTGGGCGATCCCACGGCCAAAAGCCTCGGACGCCTTACGCTGAATCCGCTTCAGCACATTGACGTTTTCGGCTTTCTTTGTATGCTCTTCTTTCATTTCGGTTGGGCAAAGCCGGTTCCGGTAAACGCCAGATATTTCAAAAAGCCGAGGCGCGATATGGCCCTCACAAGCGCGGCGGGTCCCGCGGCAAACATTCTTCTTGCTCTTGTTTTTGCCGCCCTTCTTCGCCTGGAGATCCTCCTTGTGGATTCCTTCTTCTCGGCGGATCTGCTTGCCGTGCTTTCGGGTGCTCAGACCGGCACCGCCTTCAATATGTTGACGGTATTGAATTATATTCTGTATATGGGCGTGCTTCTCAATATCAGCCTTGCCATCTTCAATCTCATTCCCATTCCGCCGTTTGACGGCTCACGCGTAGCCTACGTTCTTCTGCCGCAAAAGCTTTATTTCCACGTAATGAGATATGAGCAGATCATTATGATCGTGATTTTACTTCTCTTTTGGTGCGTTCCGTTTTTCTCCGAGCTTATCAGCACGGCAACGGGAGGGCTTGCCAATCTTGTTTTGTGGATTTTCGGTCTGAATTATAAGACCCTTGCCGGCCAGGAAATGAACATTATGATCGCGCATTTATTCCAATCGCTTTTTGCATAAAAACAACGAAAGAGGGGTCGTATGGAAGCTCTCACCTATCGACTGGATCAATTTGAAGGACCGCTGGACCTTTTGCTGTCCCTCATACACAAAAACAAAGTAAATATTGAAGATATCCCCATCGCTCTCATTTGCGACCAGTATATGGAGTTTGTAAACGAGGCGCAGAATATGGATATGGACGTTGCCGCGGAGTTCATCGTTATGGCAAGTGAGCTGATGCTCATCAAGAGCAAGATGCTCTTGCCGCGTGACGAGGAGACCGAGGAGGACCCCAGAAAACAGCTCGTGGATGCCCTTCTCAAATACCAGCAGGCCAAAGCCGCCATGCTGGTGCTTACTCCGCGATACGCCGCCTTTGGCGGACGTATGGCGAAGGATACCGACGAGATCTCGGTGGACAAAACCTTTGTGCACGATCAGGAGCTTGAGGAGCTTTGTCTGGCCGTCAGGCGCATTCTTACCTACAACGCTGCCGCAGAACGCGCCAAAAGCAAGGAGCCGTTCACACCGATGATCAGCAAGCCCATCGTGCCCGTTGAGGTAAAGATCGTGGGCATTCTCGACCACATTCAACGAAAGAAAAGTGCGTCGCTGGGCGAGCTTTTGGAGGATTCGATCTCCCTTCCGGATATGATCGCCATCTTCATCGGTGTTCTGGAGTTGATTAAAGTCAACCGCATCACCATTGTGGAGGACGATACCAAAACCGATACCCTTGAGGGCATCGATACACACTTTGTCATCAACGAAAATTACGTGGAGCCCGAGGAGGACACCACCATAGCGGAGGAACAACATGACGGACAAGCCGATGGAACAAATTAAAAACCTGGAGGCCGCCATTGAGGCCATACTCTATGCGGCAGGACATCCCATTACCTATCAAAAGCTGTCCGACGTGCTGGGGCTTACCGTGCGTGACATCAAAAAGATGACCGAGCATATGGCGGAAAGCTACAACAAGGAGAGCGCGGGCAGAGGCATTATGCTTCTTTGCTTTGACGACTCCTGTCAGCTTTGCACCAAGGAGATCTTTGCCCCCTACATTCGCGAGGCACTTGACATCCGCCGCGGCGGCAATCTCTCGGCTTCCTCGATGGAGGTGCTGGCTATCGTTGCGTACAATCAGCCGGTCACCCGTACCTATATCGACACCATCCGCGGTGTGGACAGCAACTACTCGGTCAATTCGCTGATCGACAAGGAGCTGATCGGTGCAGTGGGACGTCTGGACGCACCCGGTCGCCCGACGCTCTACGGCACGACCGAAAAATTCCTGCGCGTATTCGGTCTTTCGTCGGTCAAGGAGCTTCCCGAAACCGAGCTGATGACGATGAACGTCAACGCCGAGGGTGAGGTTGACACCAGTCAGATGACCATGGAGATCCCCAACTCAAGCGTAATTGAACCGCAAGCGACCGAGGAAAACGCAGACAACGAGGCCGATTAAAATCGCTCTGCACGGGCAATAATCGGGAGTAACCGAAAGGAGGACGAAAATGATTTTTCTTTGGATTTTTATCGGGATCCTGATTTTCCTGTTCCTTCTTTCCCTGCTCTCGGCAAGCCTTGTTTTGGAATACCGCGAGGACGTTAGCCTCACGCTTTCGGTTTTGTTTTTCAAGTACTCCCTGCTCCCTGCCAAGAAGAAAAAAACACGGCTTCTGAAGAAAAAAGAAAAACAAAAGAAAAAGCAAACATCGAAGGAAAGCCCCCAAAAGGAGAAAGCACCCAAAAAAGGAATCCTTGAAAAGCTGGACTTTCTCCGCGAGCTACTTACCGCCTTGCTTGAAAAAACGCTGGGGCATCTGCGCATTCGCACCGCGCGCATTCGCATACGGGTAGCTACGGGCGACGCGGCAAGCACCGCCGTGCTCTTTGGAGCGGTAAACGGCGGCGTGGCCCTTCTGCTGGAAACACTGGACGCGTTCGGAAAGCTCAAGGTCACCCGTCGCGATAAGATCGAGGTGATCCCCGACTATCTTGCCACCGAAACCGCAGTCGATATTCGTCTTCTCTTTTCGCTTCGTGTGTGGCAGATCCTCGACATTCTTTTGAAAGCATTTTTGGCTTATATAAAAATCAAAAACAAAAAGTAAAGTCATAAAAAGAAAGGATATTTCATTATGGCAAACGAAAACAAATTGGAAGAAATCATCCGCGCATCTTTGGAAAACATCCGCTCGATGATCGATGCGGAAACCGTGATCGGTGAGCCCATCGCTACCGAATCCGGCACAACCATCATTCCGGTCTCCAAGGTATCGGTCGGCTTTGCTACGGGCGGTCTTGACTATGACGGCAAGAGCACCTCGGCAGGACGTCCGCAAAACTTCGGCGCGGGCGGCGGAACCGGTCTTTCCATCCAGCCCGTCGGATTCCTTGTAGTCAAGAAGGACGGCAACATTGAAATGATCAACATCGGTCAGCCCTATCCCACAGATCCCATCGAGCAGATCGCAAGCATTATCGAGCGCTCGCCTGAGATCATCGGACGCTTGAAGGCTGTCTTTAAAAAGGAAAAGCCCGAGACCGAGACGGAAGCGCCTTTAGCAGAGGCAGACGCCGAATAATACCGCATATCGGGACACAGGCAAGCATACATTCTATTAATGAATGTTTGTGAGGTTGAATGAATCCATGAAACGTTTGCTTGTCTGCTTCCTTGCACTTGCCCTTCTCTTGTCTTTTGTCTTACCTTGCTCGGCAGAAAGCGTGTCCGTATCCGCCAAAAGTGCGATACTGATGGACGCTTCTACCGGTCAAGTGCTTTACCAAAAGAACGCGTTTGTTCGTCTGCCTATGGCTTCGACAACCAAGATCATGACCGCGATCGTTGCGCTTGAAACGTGTAGCCTTGAAACGGAGATCGAGGTTGCGCCAAAGGCCACGGGCATCGAAGGCTCCTCCATCTATTTGTATCCGAATGAGCGGATCACGATGGAGTCCCTTCTTTACGCACTTCTTCTGGAATCAGCAAACGATGCGGCCACCGCCATTGCCATTGCGGTAGCGGGCTCGGTCGAGGCCTTTGCTGCGGAAATGAACAAAAAGGCGGCGGAGCTTGGTCTTTGCAACACGCATTTTGAAAACCCGCACGGACTGGACGGCAAAGAGCACCATACCACCGCCTATGACCTGGCAAAACTGACAGCCTATGCCCTTTCCAACTCGGCTTTTGCTAAAATCTGCTCGACCTACAAGAAAAGCATTCCCTTAAACGGTAACGAGGGGATGCGCATGCTGGTCAACCACAATAAGATGCTTCATTTATACAAGGGCGCAATCGGAGTCAAGACCGGCTTCACCAAGAAAAGCGGACGCTGTCTTGTCAGTGCCGCAGAGCGCGAAGGCTTAAGGCTGATTGCCGTTACCCTGAATGCACCGAACGATTGGCAGGATCACACCGATCTTTTGGATTTCGGCTTTTCCCGCTACACGCGTGTGGTCTGCGCAGAAAAGCAAAAGTACGAGGTAGCCCTTCCCGTAGTCGGCGGCACGGTGCAGACGCTTACGGCGGTCAATGCCGAGGAGTTGGCGGCAACACTCGGAAAGGAGCACGGCGAGATCACCTGTCTTGTCGAGGCGCCCCACTTTCTGTATGCACCGATCCGTAAGGGAGATGCGGTGGGACGCTTGACCTTTTTCTGTGGAAAAAAGGAGATTGCCTCGTGTGATCTGATGGCAAGTGCGGACGTTCCACGTGCTTTGCGCGACGGATTTTTTGCGCGTGTTTTTTCATTTTTCAAAAAATAAAAGGATATTATGGAACCTATCAGACTTCAAAAGTTTTTCACCGATTGTGACATTCTCTCGCGGCGCGCCGCCGAGGAGGAGATCAAAAGCGGAAAGGTACTTGTCAACGGCGTTCGCGCTGAGCTGGGACAAAAGATCGATCCCGAAACCGACATTGTGGAATACAAGGGAAAGGTGATCGAGCCTCCCAAGAAAACAATATACAAATATGTAATGCTTAACAAGCCGCGCGGCTATCTCTCAACCGTCACCGATGACAGAGGGCGTGCCTGCGTGACGGAGCTGGTAAAGGATGCGGGTGCGAGGCTCTACCCCGTCGGACGGTTGGACATGGACTCCGAGGGCCTGTTGCTTTTGACCAACGACGGAGCGCTGACCTACAAGCTCACCCATCCCAAGCACGACATTCCCAAGATCTATCACGTCAAGATCGAAGGCAAGGTGAGCGCCGATCAGCTTCGTGCGCTGGCCTCCCCAATGGTGATCGACGGCTATAAGATCCTGCCGGTAAAAACCGAGACCGTGACCGCCAAAAACGAATACACGGTACTCCGAATGACATTATTCGAAGGGCGCAACCGCCAGATCCGCAAGATGTGCGAGACACAAGGGCTTAACATCATACGCCTTTGCCGCGTGGCGATCGGCGAGCTTGAGCTTGGAAATTTAGCGCCCGGAAAATGGCGCTATCTCACCAAAAGTCAAGTGGAATATCTCAAAAAAGGAAAAGGAAAATAAAAAATGCTTAAAATTCTTCCCATACAGTCAAAGGCCGATCAGGAGCTGTATTGCTCGCGTTGCGGCGTTACGTATCGCGCCGATGCGCTTGCCTACGCCGCGTCGGTTGACGAAAAATTCATCGGAATCTGCCAATTCCGCACGGCCGGTGAGGTTGGTGAGGTCTTTGATCTTACTCTTGTGCCCGGCGTTGAGGACTTTGAGGCCATCTTTTTGATGGGCCGCGCCGCACTGAATTTTATTGACCTTTGCGGTGTTCACAAGGCGATCTACGCTTCCGAGAAGGCTGATGAATCGCTCCTGAAGGCAGTTGGCTTCAAGAAAAACGGGGACGGTATTTTTGAGATGGATCTGAAGGACTTTTTCCTGCACCCCTGTCAGCATCACGATCATTAAAAGCAAAACACCGATTTTGGTTTTTTCGCCAAACTTTTCAATAAATAAAACCTTTCTTTTACGAAAAAAATATGTGTAAACACATTTTCGAAAAAGAAAGGTTGTTTTATTTATGAAAAGAAAAATACTTTGCGGCGTTTGTATCGCTCTCATTTTGACGTTATCACTCTGCATACTTGCCGCCGCTGCCCGTATGAACCGCGATACGCCGATGGACTCGTCCGCCGGCACGCCGAACGACACCTCCATTCTCGACGGAGTACTGGGAACCGAGATGCTTCCCACGCCAAACAACGGGACGAATGACAACACGGAAAACAATAACAATGCGACAAATGACAACATGGCAAATGACGCCACCGACACAACCGACAGCATGCCGCTGGATTCGATGCTTCCCGAAACCAACGTTCCCGATGCCGATATCGGAGGCGCGGTCGGTGACAACGACAGTGATTCGGTACCCGATGCGGTTGACAGTGACGATGACAACGATGGCGTGAGAGACCCTGCTGACAGCGACGCCAATGGCGACGGTGTGAATGACGACGAAAAGCGGACGGGGATCGTGGGAATCATTCTTGCGGTCGTTGTCGTTGTTGCCGTGATCATCGTTATCATCGCCGTTGTGCCTAAGAAGCCCAAGGAGTCTTAAAAACAAAAAGCCTGATTTTTATCAGGCTTTTTGTTTTACTTTAAATTTTCAGGCGAAAAGGAAAGCGGGAAAAGTTCTCCGAAGGTATAGGACTTGAAATCCTCTTTTGTGCCAAGCAGAATGCGAAAATCCTTTTGACAAAATTCTGCCATCACTTGACGGCAAACGCCGCAAGGCGAGCAAAAGGTGGGGGGCTCCCCTGCCTTACCGCCGACAATGGCAATGGCCTCAAACGCGCGTTCACCGCTTTTGACCGCCTCAAAAAAGGCAACGCGCTCGGCACAGACGGTGGGGGTGAAGGAGGCGTTTTCAATGTTACAGCCGACGTAGACCTTGCCGCTTTTTGTCAACAGTGCCGCGCCGACCTTGAAGTCGGAATAGGGCGAATAGGCGCTCTCTCTTGCCTTTTCCGCCGCTTGCATAAGCTCAACGTCCGTCATTTGCCTTCCTCCTTTAAGCACTCCATCAAAAAGCTGTTTCCTGCGGTATTTCCCTTATCCACCCCAAGCGCATCGAGAACGGTGGCTGAAATGTCGGCAAAACTCTCGCGCGTGCCGAGATTCACGGGAGCAATGCCCTCACCGTACATAAGCATCGGCGTGTCCTCGCGCGAGTGGTCGGTTGAGGGGGTGTTCGGATCACAGCCGTGATCCGCGGTGATCACAAGCAGGTCATCGGAACGCAGTCTTGGCAAAAAGGTTGCAAGCCAGGCATCAAATTCGGTAAGCGCCCCGGCATAGCCTGCCGCGTCGTTGCGGTGACCGTACAGCATATCAAAGTCCACGAGATTAACAAAGCAAAGACCGTGAAAATCGCGGTCAGCAAGCGCCATGGTCTTTTCCATTCCGTCGGCATTGCCTGCGGTGTACTGCTTTTCCGAAATGCCCTTACCGGCAAAAATGTCGTAAATCTTGCCAACCGAAAGGGTATCAAATCCCTTTTCATTCAAAACATCAAGCATTGTTTTTTCGGGCGGCAGGAGCGAGAAATCGTGCCGTCGCGAGGTACGGGTAAAGGGATATTCGCCCGCAAAGGGGCGGGCGATCACGCGCCCCACGCCGTGCTCACCGACAAGCAGCCCGCGGGCGATCTCACAGCAACGGTAAAGCTCCTCCACGGGAACGACATCCTCGTGCGCCGCGATCTGGAACACGCTGTCCGCCGAGGTGTAAACGATCAGCCCCCCTGTGCGCATCTGTTCCTCACCGTAAACCTTGATGACCTCGGTGCCCGAATACGGCAGGTTACAAAGCACCCTACGCCCCGTTTGCTTTTCAAATTCGTCGATCAGGTCTCTCGGAAATCCGTTCGGGTAGGTGGGAAGCGGTGCCTTTGAGACAAGCCCCGCGATCTCCCAATGACCAATGGTGGTATCCTTGCCCATAGAGGCCTCACGCATACGCGCCACGGCGGCAAGATGCCCCTTTGTTTTGTCTCCTTCCACACCGTCGATGGCGAAAAGGCCGAGCCTCTCCAGCATCGGGCAGAAAAAGCCGGGCTCGCCCCGAATGGCATTCAGCGTATGGCTTCCCTCATCACCGAAGAAAGCGGCGTCAACAGCTTCACCGATACCAAGGCTATCCAGAACGATCAAAAACACTCGCTGAAAGCGCCTCATTCATTCCCCTCCGCGGTAGCAAGCGCCACCTCGATCATCTTGGTAAACGAGCTCTCTCTCTCCTCGGGGGAGATGTTCTGCTCGGGGTCAACAAAGGAATCGCTCACCGTGCAGATGCAAAGTGCCTTTTTGCCGGCGCGCGCCGCATTGCAATACAGGGCGGCCGACTCCATCTCCACGCCGAGAACACCGAGCTTTGTCCAAGCCATACCCGACTCGGTATCGTTATAAAACACGTCGGTGGAATAGATGTTGCCAACCATATAACGTGCACCGATACGATCGCACTCCTCTGCCGCCTTTTTCAAAAGCGAGAAATCGGCGATGGGGGCAAAGGTGCCGTTCATCTTATACTGCGCGGCAAAATTGCTGTCCGTGCAAGCACCCATTGCCAGCACGATATCGTGCACACGCAGATCCTCAAGGAAGCTTCCGCAGCTTCCCACGCGGATGATGCTGGAAACGTCGTAAAAATTAAAAAGCTCGTAGGAATAAATGCCAATGGAAGGCTGGCCCATGCCCGACGCCATCACCGAAACGCGCTTTCCCTTATAGTAGCCCGTGTAGCCCTGAACGCCGCGAATGTCGTTGACCAGCACCGCGCGATCCAAGAAATTCTCGGCAATAAAGCGCGAGCGCTTGGGGTCACCGGGCATCAGAACGGTTTTGGCAAAATCCTCTTTTTTAGCAGAAATGTGAGGGGTTGGTATGGGCATATCAGTAGCTCTCCTTATCGTTGATTTGTTTCATGGCTTTGACAAGACGGCTTGTGCCAAGGCGATCGGCGCCAAGACTTAAAAATTCCTCGGCGTCGGCAAAATCCGAAATACCGCCTGCCGCCTTCACGCGAATATCCTTACCCACGTTTTGCGCCATCAGCGCCACGTCCGCAGGCGTTGCTCCGCCCGTAGAAAAACCGGTCGAGGTCTTGATATAATCTGCCCCCGCCTCAGTGACAATGTGGCACATCCTGATCTTCTCCTCCTCGGTCAGCAGGCAGGTCTCGATGATGACCTTCAGGATCTTCTCGCCGCATGCTTCCTTAAGCGCGCGGATCTCCGCCCCGATCTCGTCGTAGCGGCCGTCCTTCAGCGCCCCGATGTTGATGACCATATCGATCTCATCCGCGCCGCCTTCCAGCGCATCCTTGGTTTCAAAAAGCTTTACTGCGGTGGTATTGTAGCCGTTGGGAAAGCCGATGACCGTGCAGATCGCCAGCTTATCGCCCACGTACTCCTTTGCTTTCTTCACATAGCTCGGAGGAATGCAAACACTGGCCGTTCCGTATTGGATCCCGTCGTCACAGATCGCACGGATTTCCTCCCAGGTTGCCGTCACGGCAAGCAAGGTATGATCGCAATGCGAAAGTATTTCTTCTCTTTTCATAAGGATTCTCTCCTGTTCTCTTATTCATTCAAAAGGCGACGGAACTATTTTCTCCCGTCGCCTTTATCATATCATTTTTTCGCTCTTTTGTCAACTTATTTTTGGCCGTCGAGATAGGTCACGACGTCACCAACCGTATTGAAGGTGGCCAGCTCCTCGTCGGGAATGACAATGCCGTGCTCCTCCTCAATGGTCATCAAAAGCTGAAGAACCGAAATCGAATCCGCACCGAGATCGTCCTTGATCTTGGAATCAAGCGTGATCTGCTCTGCGGGAATGCGAAGCTGCTTTGCAAGAAGTCCTTTTACCAATTCAAACATCATTTATTCCTCCGTTTCTTGTGCGCCAAAGATCGCGTCAAGCGCTTCCTCGGTCTTTCCAGTCAATGAATTCAGCTCCATACGGTACGCCTGCTCAATGCATTTTGTAACCGCAGTTGCCTTGCTGCTTCCGTGTCCCTTCACCACGACCTTTGCCGTACCGAGAAGAACGCTTCCACCGTAATTCTGATAGTCCATAAACTTCTTTTCGTCTGCAAACATTTTGTAAAGGAAAAGTGCGCCGATCTTGTTGATCAGCTTGGACTTGATGTCGCGCTTGAGCTTGCCGAGCATTTCCAGAAGCGCGCCCTCGGTGGATTTGAGAAGCACGTTGCCCGAGAAGCCGTCGCAGACCACAAGGTCAAATTTACCCGACAAAAGGTCACGGCTTTCCATATTTCCCACAAAGTTGATGCCCGGTGTCTGGCTCAGAAGCTCGTAAGCCTTTTTACGGAGATCGTCTCCCTTTTCGGCCTCGGTTCCGATATTGAGAAGCGCCACGCGCGGATTTTTTACGCCGTACACGTTTTCCAGATACAGACTTCCCATCACCGCATACTGCTGAAGGTAATCGGGGGTTATATCCACGTTAGCACCGCTGTCACAAACACCGACAATACCGCCGTTCATAGTCGGGAGGATGGGGCAAAAGGCCGGACGAATGACGTTGCGAAGCCGTCCCAAGCGAAGCGTGGCCGCGGCCACGAGTGCCCCCGTCGAGCCGGTGCTGACAATGCCCGCCACCGTATCGTCCTCACGCAACAAACGAATGCTCTTCATCATCGAGCTTTCCTTCTTAAGACGGATGGCGTCGGTCGGCTTTTCGTTACAGGTAACCACCTCGGGAGCGTGAAGGATCTCAAGGCGGCTCTCGTCATAGGTCTTGTCCGCCAGCGCCTCACGGATGAGCGCCTCATCGCCGGCGAGAATGACCGAAAGATCGGGAAACTGCTCAAGCGCGGCAAGACTTCCGTCCACCTGCGCCAACGGACTATGGTCACCGCCAAAGCAATCTACTGCAATTTTGATCATGCGTCCTCGCCCTCCTTTTTCAGAGTCTTTACATACGAGCGGCGGCGCTTATGCTGAGTCTCATCAAAGCGCTTCCACAGGTTGCGAATGGCAAAATTGTCCTCCAGATTAAGGTTGGTCTCGGCATACTCGATGCCGTCGGACTGAAGCATCTTCATAAGGCCCGCCGCCACGGCGGTACTGATGCCGCGATTTAAGTACGTAGGCTCTACACCGACAAGAGCCAGGTCAAGCACCTTGGGCTTGTTGAGCGCGCGCAGGATACGAACAAGCGCTGCGGGCGTCAAACGTCCGCCCGATTTTTGCACCGCTTCACCGATGGCCGGGAAGCAGATGCCGAGGCACACAAGATTATCGTTTTCATCCAGAATCACCGCCACGTATTTGAGCTTGACGATCAGCTTGAAGTTGGAGATCATCATCTTCTTCATACCGTCGGTAAACGGAACCGTACCGTAAAGGTGCGCGTAAGATTTATCCAAAAGCTCGAAAAATTTGTCGGCATACAGCTTCAAAAACTCGTTCACGCTCTTGGCCGGGCCGAAATGGAGCTTGTAGCGATTCATAATGAAGTCGGTCATCTTATCCAGCGAGCCGTCGTAATCGGCAGGAGCTCTGAGCTGGCTTTCGGTCCAGTCAACCTCCTTAACGTAGCCCAGCTTTTCAATGAGACCTCCGTAATACTCGGCGTTATACTGTTCCTCAAAGGTAGCAAGGTGCTCAAAGCCTTCGATGAGAAGTCCCTCACGCTCGAGATCCGAGAAGCCGAGCGGGCCGCAGATGGTGTCCATTCCCTTTGAGAGAGCCCATTCTTCGACCGCCTCAAACAGCGCTCGCGCGACCTCCTCATCGTTGACCGTATCAAATCGGGTAAAGCGGACACGCTTTTCTCCGCGAAGCTCATTGCTCACCTTCTGCAAAATGCCCGAAATGCGTCCGACCATCTTGCCGTCGCGATAAGCGTTGTAATACACCGCCTCGCAGGTGTCATAATACACATAATTTTTTCTGAAGATCTTTTTCTCGTCTCCGTAAAGCGGAGGAACAAAGCAGGGGTTGTCCTTGTAAAGCTTCAGCGGAAACTGCAAGAATTCTCTTTGCTGCTTTTTGGTCTTTACCTCTTGAATTACAACCGTTCCCATAAAAGCCTCCGTTATCTATGAATGGCGTGGAAGGCAACGCCGATGCCGTTGGGGCCGCAATGGCTTCCCAGCGTCGGGTTGACCATGGAAATTTCGATCTGGATCTTATCGCCAAAGCGCTCACGGAGCATTGCCAGAAGATCGTCCACCATCTCTCCGGCATCCGAATTACCAATGATCATACGGTGATTCTCAAGATCGTCACCAAGCTCCTCCACGTAGTTCACAAGCTGCTCCAGGGCTTTGGTTCTTCCCTTGATCTTACCGATATTCACAAGCTTGCCCTCGGAGCTGATATGGATCATCGGGCGAATGCCGAGCATCGTACCCATCGTGGCGGCAAGTCCGGTGACGCGACCGCTGCGCTTGAAGAATTTGAGATCGTCCACAAACATATACATGGCAAAGTGGTCAACCTCATTCTCTGCCCACGCAAGAATCTCGTCGGCACTCTTTCCGTCCTTATACATCGCGCCCGCCTCGTGAATCATAAGAAGCGAAAGCGTGGTCGCGGACTTGAGGTCAAAGGTCAGGATCTTGCGCTCGGGATACTTCTCGCGGAGCTCGGGAAGCACGCGATCCATAATCTCAAAGGTGGCTGAGAGGGCTCTTGAAAAGTGCAGGTAAAGAATATCCTGTCCTGCGGCAAGCACAGGCTCAAAATACGCCTTGTATTTCTCCTCGCTGATGCTGCTGGTCGTGGTAAGCGTACCGGCTCTGAGCATATCGTAAAAGGGCTTGGCATCAAAAACCTCAAAGTCCTCGTAAGGATAGATGGTTTTTCCGTCCAGGCAATACGGCATACTGATGACGTGGTAGCCGTATTCCCTTGCGATCTCAGGCGTGATGTCGGTATCGGTATCGGTAAAAAGTGCGTAGTTCTGCATGATGCTTTATCCTTTCTTTATTCCAGAATCATCAGATAATCAAAGACAGGCTGACCGCCGTCGATCATTATGATCTCGGTTCTTTTGTAGGTCTGCTTCAGCTCGGCAAAAAGACTTTCGGCATCGGCGGGATCGGGATCCTTACCGCAGATCAGAAGCATAACGTCATACTCCTCAGCGTGCAGATCCTTCGCCAGCGTCAGCGCCGCCTCGGTGGCACTCGGCGAATCCACGTAAATGGTATCGCCCACAAAGCCAATGTAGTCACCGCTTCGTACGGCAACGCCGTCCTTTTCGGTGTCACGGCTTGCCTTTGAGACCGTACCCGTTATAACGGAGGCAATGATCTCGTCGATCTCGGCAAGAATGGCATCGGTGTCGCCCGATGAGGTATCCAGCATCGAAATAGCGGCATAACCCTCGCCGATGGTCTTATTTCCGATCACGCGGACATCGCTTCCTTCATAGAGCGATGCCGCCTGCTTGGCTGTCAGAATGATATTGGAATTGTTCGGGAACACCAGAATGGTATCCGCGTTCAGGCTTTCAAACGCCTCGATAAAGGACTCGGCCGACGGATTCATGCTCTGTCCGCCATCGATTACCACGTCGGCTCCGAGCGATGCAAAGGTCTCCTTGATTCCCTCGCCCGATGCCACCGTAACGATCGCATACGGCTTATGCGGTTTTCTTGGCTTGATCTCAACGCTGCTCTGCGCGATCTTGGCGTTGTGCTGGAGCATCATATTTTCGATCTTCATAGTCAAAAATTCACCGTATTTCTGGCAATGATCCAAAACCTCACCGGGGTGCATGGTGTGCACGTGCACCTTGACAATGCTGTCCTCCTTGACGGCGACCACCGACTCGCCAATGCTTCCCAGATACGCCTTCAGCTCGTTCTCGTCAAAGGCGTCCACGTTGGTCTTCGAGGACTGAAGGCGAAGCAGAAATTCGGTACAGTAGCCGAACTCCAGCACGCTGTCCTTGGTAAAAGAGGAGATATCCACGGCGGGCGCGGCCTTTGCGGACTCTCCGCCTTCGGATTCCAGATCGGCACCTTCAAGTGCGATCTTCATTCCCTCGGCAATATATACCAAGCCGGCACCGCCGCTGTCGACCACGCCTGCCTCCTTCAAAACCTCAAGAAGCTCGGGCGTGCGGTCAAGCGAAGCACGAAGCTCGGTCATAAAATCCTCAAAATATTCCTCAAGAGTGCTGTCCTCACGAATGCGTGAGCCGGCATATCTTACAGCGTCACGGTAAACCGTGAGGATGGTTCCCTCAACGGGCACGGAGACCGCGCCGTAGGATTCGGTCACACCGCACTCGAAGGCCGCGGCCACGTCCCGGACGTCAGCCTCTTTGCTTCCGCGAAAGCCCTTGGCAATGCCCGCAAAAATACGGGAAAGAATAACACCCGAATTGCCGCGTGCCCCGAGAAGCATCCCCCCGGAAACCTTGGAGGACATCTCCTCAAGCGTGAGATCCTCGACGTTTTTCACGGCAGCCGCTCCGGAGTTCATCGTCATAAACATATTGTCACCCGTATCACCGTCGGGGATCGGGAAAACATTGAGGTCATTGACGATCTCGCGGTTCTTGTGTAAATTGACAGCACCGTTGCGCACCATACGCGCATAGAGCGTGCCGTTCATCGTTGTTGTATTCATTTCAAAAGTTCCTCGTAATTCGTGTTAATTTTCGCCGGGTATCTTTTCCTTTTTCTTTTGGAAAATACGGAAGATCGCACCCGCGATCCATTCGGTGGTATGGCGGCTCTCCTCCCAGATGCGCTTGGCATCCTCAAAGTTCAAGAAGGAGGCGATGCGCGTCATAAGCTCATCGGTAACGTGTTCACGCCCGTATGCCTTGAGGACCTGCACAAGAAGCGCCGTCTTCTCCGACATCGTGCTGAGAATCTTTCCGGTTGTATGAAGAAAGCTGATCCTTTTTCCATCGTAAAAATAGCTTCGGTAGGTGCCGTCGGTAACATACGTCCACTCCTCGGGGCTTTTTTCCTCAAGCCCGAAAAGGTGGAGCGCAGTCTTACCGCACGGAACAAGCTGCCAGGTATTTTCCCTGGCCAATGCCTTGGCCACGCGATCGGGATCGGGCGAGGTGTGAATACCGTCGGGCTTCCAATAAATACCGCGAAGCACACGCTCAATACCGTCCTCCCCCTCCAGACGCGCCAACATCTTGGATACCGTCTTGGGAGCCGCCAGCTCTGCAAAATCGGCAATACCGAAAACCGAGCCGCTTGGCATAGAATGAATTTTCAATTCCAGTTGCTTTTGGCAGCTATGCCACATCTGATAATTTCCTCCTTGTTGATTGTCAAGAATATTATACACTTTTTTCGACAAAAGTCAAGTAAATTCGTATTCTTTTTGCAATTTCATTCATAAATTGGTCACCTACGGGTCATTTTTGAGGTTTTTGCATTTACTGATAATAAAACCAATCCGAAATACGTTGTACATATGTTTAATATACGCAATTAAAAACAAGAAAAATGACAAAAATTACAAGGAACCTCTTGCCTTTTTTATAAGTTTCTGCTATAATAATTCTATCCATATACAAACATTGAAGGGATTGTCTATATGATCTGCAACAACATCCTCGAAGCGATGGGAAATACGCCCATCATTCGCCTGTCACACATTGCCCCTGAAGACGGTGCGGAAATTTTAGTAAAATTTGAAGGTCTTAACGTCGGCGGCTCGATCAAGACCCGCACGGCCTACAATATGATCCGCGATGCGGAGGAAAAGGGGCTGATCGATGCGGATACCGTTATTGTTGAGCCCACCAGCGGAAACCAAGGAATTGGCCTTGCTCTGGTCGGTGCGGTCCGCGGCTACAAAACCAAGATCATTATGCCGGACTCGGTCAGCGAAGAGCGCAGAAAGCTGGTAGAGCATTACGGCGCGGAGGTCATTCTGGTCCATGACGCCGGAAACATCGGCGCGTGTATTGAGGAATGCTTGAATACCGCCCTTCGCATGAAGGCAGAAAACCCCAAGGTTTTTGTTCCTCAGCAATTTGAAAATCCTGCCAACCCCGAGATCCAGCGCTCGCAGACAGCGGTTGAGATCCTGGAACAGGTTGGAAAGCCGATTCACGGCTTCTGCTCGGGCATCGGTACGGGCGGCACCATCACGGGCATCGGCGAAACACTTAAAGCCGAGAACCCTGACATAACCATTTGGGCAGTTGAGCCGGAGAATGCAGCCATTCTTTCGGGAGGCTCGATCGGCACACACGTGCAGATGGGCATCGGCGACGGACTCATCCCCCCGATCCTCAACTGCAGCATCTACAATGACGTTTGTATCGTTACCGACGAGGAAGCGATCCAAACCTCCAAGGAGCTGGCCTCCAGAGAAGGAATCATGTGCGGCATCAGCAGCGGCACCAACGTGGCCGCCGCCATTAAGCTGGCGAAGAAACTGGGAAAGGGCAAGACCGTGGTCACCGTCCTTCCTGACACGGCTGAACGTTATTTCTCCACGCCTCTCTTTAGTTGAAGCCCCGACTTGGACAAGAATAGCAATATTTGTCCGAAAAAAGGCTTTGTTTGTCTTGTAAAATCATCATTTGTGTCTTATAATTAAATTATCGAAATGAATTTTGAAAATTTATTTAAGCAGGAGGAATTGAAAATGGCATTCAAAGTAGCTGTTCAACTTTATTCCGTTCGCGGTGACGTGGCTGCCGATCTGCGCGGCACGCTCGAAAAGGTAAAGACCATGGGATATGATGGCGTGGAATTTGCCGGCATCGGCAAGTACTCTGCCGCTGAGATCAAGGCAATGTGCGAGGAAATCGGTCTTGTTCCGATCTCGGCTCACGTTCCCTTTGCCGACCTGAGAAAGGCCCCTGCGGAAACGCTGGCTATCTACGCGGAAATCGGTTGCAAATACGTAGCCGTTCCCTACCTCGTTCCCGCGGATCGTCCTGACTCCGACGGTTGGGCAAAAACCATCGAGGATATCGACATGATCGGTAAGGCCGCTAAGGAAATGGGAATGCAGCTTCTCTATCACAACCATGATTTTGAGTTTATTAAGATCAACGGCAAGTACGCACTCGATATGCTTTACGATGCGGTTTCCGCAGAAAATCTTCAGACCGAGCTTGACGTTTGCTGGGTAAATGTTGGCGGTGAGGAGCCGGCCGCATATATCCGTAAATATACCGGACGTGCTCCCGTTGTACACCTGAAGGACTTTTTCGGCGAAAAATCCGACGATATGTATGAGCTGATCGGCATCAAGTCCGAAGCCCCCAAACGCCCCTCGAACTTTGAGTTCCGCCCTGTGGGCAGCGGTCTGCAGAACTTCCCCGCTATTCTGGAAGCGGCCAAGGATGCCGGTGCCGAATGGGTGATCGTTGAGCAGGACAATCCCAGCATGGGTCTCACTCCTATGGAGTGCATCACCAAGAGCCGCGAGTATCTTAAATCCATCGGCTGCTAAAGTACCTTAAGCCACGAATGGCTAAACAATAAAAAAACGGAGGAATATTTATTATGGCTACCAATGCGAATCTTGATGCTTTCAAGGAAGTACATGAAGAAGTCAAAATTGATGCAAACAAGAAGTTCCGTATCGCTTTCATCGGATGCGGATGGATCGCAGGATCCCACATCAAAGCACTGAAGGCACAGCCCGACGTTGAGATCGTTGCCGGATGCGACCACAACC
>CAJGDZ010000013.1 GCA_904502055.1 uncultured Clostridia bacterium
GCACGGTAAAGAGCCGCACCAACTGTTAAGATAGTTACGTCCTTACCATCGCGAACCTTATTAACGTCACCAATCTCGATTTCATAACGCTCACTGGGAACGCCGCCCTCATGGAACTGCTCACCAACGTCATAAATTCTCTGGCTCTCGAAGAAGACAACGGGGTCAGTTCCCTTAAGAGCGGACTCCATAAGACCCTTAGCCTCCCAAGGTGTTGCGGGGAAGCAAACCTTAAGACCCGGAATATGTGCGCAAAGTGCGGTCCAGTCCTGGCTATGCTGTGCGCCGTACTTGGAACCAACCGAAACACGAAGAACCACGGGCATCTTAAGGATACCTGCGCTCATTGCCTGCCACTTGGACATCTGGTTGAAGATCTCGTCACCGGCACAACCGATGAAGTCAGCGTACATAAGCTCGATCAGAGCACGTCCGCCCGAAACGGCGTAACCGACTGCCGTGCCGACGATAGCGGCCTCGGCGATGGGCGAGTTAAACAGACGGCTGTGGGGGAATGCATCCATCATACCGCGGTAAACGGCGAATGCGCCACCCCAGTCACGAACGTCCTCACCGTATGCGATGAGCGTGGGATCCTCGTAGAATCTGTCGTAGATAACCTCGGACAGAGCGTCACGAAGGTTAAAGAGCTTCATCTTGGAAACGGGCTTACCGTCAACGATCGGGCAACGCTCCTTCTCCTTGAGCTTCTTGTATGCGGGAACCTCCTCAAGAGGCATATTTACCTCAGGCTCACGGTCGTCAAGCTTGTCAACCTTCTGGTTCGAGAACATCAGACGCTCAACAACAGCGGGATCCTTGCGGAAGTCAACGTAGGGGCTGATCTCGGGATCGGAGGCGGCCTTGCAGATCAGCGTCATGCGCTCTGCGGTCTCAGCGAGGATATCCTCGAGCTGCGCGTCGCCGACAACACCTGCCTCAACAAGTCCCTTGCGGTAGGTGATGATCGGGTCGATCTCCTTCCAAGCGTCGATCTCCTCCTTGGTACGGTAAGCGTTCTGGTCGGAGGTGGAGTGACCGGAATAACGGTAGGTAAGCGTGTCAAGAAGAACAGGACCTTCACCCTTGCGAAGAATCTTGAGCTTTCTCTCCATAGCGTCGATAACAGCCAAAGGATTGAAGCCGTTGATACGCTCAGCGTGGAACTGCGTGGGGCTGACACCCGAGCCGATACGGGCAAGCATATCGTAGCCCATGGTCTCGCCGCGGGTCTGGTCGCCCATACCGTACGAGTTGTTGAATACGTTGTAAAGGATCGGCATGCCGCCCTTGTGGCTTTCCCAAAGGGTGTTGAACTGATCCATAGCGGCGAAGTTCATCGCCTCCCAAACGGGGCCGCGAGCCATCGAGCCGTCACCGGAGTTGCAAACGACGATACCCTGCTTGCCGTTGATCTTCTTAAACAGAGCGGCACCGGTGGAAATGGCGGCCGAGCCACCAACGATTGCGTTGTTGGGATAAATACCGAAGGGCAGGAAGAAGGCGTGCATCGAGCCGCCCATGCCCTTGTGGAAGCCGGTCTCACGAGCAAAGATCTCGGACAGCGTTCCGTAAAGGATGAAACGGATAGCAAGCTCCTTAACGTCCTTAACCGGACCGAGCTTCTCGGTAGCGCGAAGAGCCGAACCGCCAAGGAAGCCCTCCATGATGGTCATAAGCTCCTGCTCGCTCAGCTTGTGAATACAAGAGAGAGCCTTAGCAAGGATCTCGGAGTGGCTACGGTGAGAACCGAACGAAAAGTCGTTCTGGTCAAGAAGGTAAGCCTGACCTACGGCAGCTGCTTCCTGTCCGATGGAAAGGTGAGCAGGACCGGGATATGTGGTCTCAATACCGTTGTAAAGTCCCTGAGTCTTGATCTGGTTGAGCATCGACTCGAACTCACGAAGAACGGTAATGTCGCGGTAGATACGGACGAGATCGGCATCGCTGTAACGCTTTCTCTCTTCCTTGATCGTCTTGTTGTAGGCATTAACCGGAATGTTCTTAAAGGTAATTTTACCGGGTGCCAATGTTTCCTGGGGATCTACAAATAAATTCTTTGGCATTTTTCTGTCTCCTTTATGAATTTATGTGAATTTATTTTCTTATATGTGGAAGATGGCTTCGCGAATGATCTCGGCAACCGTAGGATGCGGGAACACGAGCTTCTTAAGACGCGTAGGCGTCAGCTCGGTATCGATCATCATCGTGGCAGTCATAATGATCTCGGAAGCGTAGGAGCCAACCATATGGCAGCCCACAAGGCGATTCTTGTCCGTGTCGACCACGAGCTTGGTGAAGCCCTTGCCGCCCTCGTTCTCCGCAAGGTAACGACCTGCGTAAGACATGGGAAGCTTGATCTCCTTGACCTTCATTCCCTTTTCCTCTGCGCCCTCCTTGCTGTAACCGACGCTTGCTACCTCGGGATCGGTGTAGATGACCGAAGGAATCACGTCATAGCGCATCTCGTCGGTCAGACCAAGCATATGGTTAACGGCAACCTCAGCCTCTCTGTAGGCGGTGTGAGCCAGCATCAGCTTGCCGTTACAGTCACCAACGGCGTAAACGCCGGAAACATTGGTGCAAAGGTGACGGTCAGTCTTGATAGCAGCTCTGTCCATATCAAGCTGGAGAGTTTCAAGGCCGATTCCAGCCGTGGAAGGCTTACGGCCTGCAGAAAGAAGGACCTTATCGCACGCGATCTCCTTCTTCTCGCCGTTCTCTTCATAAACAACACTATTTTCCTTAACCTCAAGCACCTTGCAGGAAAGCTTAAAGGTCATTCCGCGCTTTACAAACGCATCGGTAAGCACCTTGCAGATCTCCGGATCGGTTGCACCGGCGATCTTGGGCATCATCTCGATGACCGTAACGGCAACGCCAACGCTTGCAAAGTAGTAGGCCATCTCCAGACCGATAACACCGCCGCCGATAACCACAAGAGTCTTCGGAAGCGTCTTCTCATCCAGAACCTCACGGTTGGTGAGAACAAAGCCGGAAGCAAGGCCTTCCTTAAGTCCGGGAACGGGAGGAACCACGGTCTCCGAGCCCGATGCGATGGTGAGGCGCTTGCCCTCGTAAACCACGCCGTCGGCCTCAACGGCAAAGCCGTTTTCGGTTCTGCCCTTGATCACAGCGTTTGCGCTGACAACCGTAACCTTGTTTCCCTTCATCGTGGCGCCAACGCCTGCAACGAGGGTTTTAACCACGCCGTTCTTTCTCTCAACGACCTTCGCATGATCGTAAGTAACGCCCGTTGCCGTAACACCAAACGCCTCACTTTCCTTAGCGTGTCTGTACATCTTGGAGGAATTCAAAAGGGTCTTCGTGGGGATACAGCCCTCATTGAGGCAGGTACCGCCAAGAGCCTTCTTCTCAAAAACGGCAACCTTCATACCGCCCTGAGCCGCACGCTCAGCGCAAAGGTATCCGCCGGGGCCGCCGCCCAGAACCAACAAATCAAAAATTTCCATAGTCAGATCTCCTTATTTCGCAAGAAGCGCGGTGAAGTTTTCAAGATTATGAGCAAGCTCCTTCTGGAAACGGGCTGCAGGCGAGCCGTCTACGGCGCGGTGGTCGTAAGTAAGGCTGAGACCCATAGCGGAGTAAACCTGAAGCGAGCCGTCTGCCGCCTTGCGGACGCGCTCGGTCGTGCAGCACACGCCGAGGATACCGGTCTGAGGCGGGTTGATAACGGGCGTGAAGGACTCAACGCCCATGTTGCCGAGGTTGGAAACCGTGAAGGTACCGCCCGTAAGCTTATCGGGGCTGATGTTGCCCTCGCGGCACTGTGCGGCAAGCTCCTTAACGGCCTTCGAGATCTCAAGAAGGCTCATCTCGTCCGCGTGGAAAATGGTGGGAACCATAAGTCCTCTGGGCGTGTCAACCGCAACACCGAGGTTTACGTGCTTAAACAGACGAATGTTGTTATCGTCCAGCATATGCGCGTTGAGGTCGGGGTGATTAAGAAGCGTTCTCGAAACGGCGTAAAGGATGATATCGCCAAGCGTGATGCCGGCATACTCGCCCTCGGCGGCCTTGAGCATCTTGCGGTAAGCAAGAATGGTGGTAGCGTCGAAGGACGTGGTGTGTGTGAGCTGAGCCATCGTGGACAGCGAGGTGTGCATCGACTTGCTGATCGCACGGCGGATGCCGCTGAACTTAACGTCGGTGTACTCTGCCTCGGCAGCGGCGACGGGAGCGGCTGCGGGTGCGGGAGCTGCCTCCTCGGCCTTTGCCACAACAACGGGATTCTCCATCAGCGTTCTTACGTCACGCTCGATGATTCTGCCGTTCGGGCCCGTGGGGGTTGCGAGCGAGGCGTCAACGCCTGCGCGCTCAGCCAGCTTTCTGGCTCTGGGAGAAATGGCGGACTTTTCACCTGCCACGGCCGTGGTAGCGGCAGCTACGGGTGCGGCCTCCTCCTTCTTTTCCTCTGCGGCGGGAGCCTGTGCGGGTGCGGCCTCAGCGGGTGCGGCGGAGTCGGGACGAAGTGCGGAGCAATCCTCACCGGCGTTACCGACAGCGCAAACGTTTACAAGACAAGGTACCTCATCGCCTTCGTTGTAGAAGATCTCAAGAAGCGTACCCTCTGCGGTGGATTCACATTCGAAACTTGCCTTGTCGGTTTCGTATGTAAAGAGAATATCTCCTACCTTTACCGCATCTCCAACTTTCTTTTCCCAAGTACCGATGATACAGCTTTCTACCGTGATACCGGCCTTAGGCATAATTACAGCATTTGCCAAAACAAATCCTCCTTAAAATATGATATCAGTTTATTATAACATATTGTAACATTTGTGTCAATCACTTTTCGGAAAATTATGTACTTTATTTTACAGGATTTTCACACCGTTTTCGTCACATTTCCGTACAAATTCCTCGGGAAGCGGCTCGTCGCTGATGATATAGTCGACGTCCGAGATACCGGCGAAGGTAAAGGGCATCAGCCGCTTGAATTTATCCGCGCCGCAAAGGATAACGCTTGTCCGCGCCTTGCGGATCACAAGCCCCTTGATCTGCATATCCGCCTCGGTGCCGCAGGTAAATCCCGCCTCGGACGAGCAGCCCGAAACACCGATGAAGGCCAGATCAATGTTGATCTTTTCCAGTACCTCCAGCGTATTCACGCCCGAAACCGAAAGCGTTCTCGGGTTCATCGTGCCGCCGCAGAGGTTGACCGTCGGATTTTTGAGACGACAAAGCTCCAGCGCGATGTTGGGGCTGATGGTGGTGATGTTCAGATCCATATCCGGCAGATTGCGCGCCAGAATGAGATTTGACGTACTGGCATCCAGAAAGATCGAGCTTTGCGGGTGCAAAAGCTTCATCGCCTTTTTCATCATCGACATCTTGCCGACGTTGTTTTCCTTCATTCGGATGTTGAATTCCACGTCATCCGGCTGATGCACCGAGCGCACACCGCCGCGGTATTTGGTGACGATGCCCATCTCCTCAAGCGCACTCAGATCGCGGTGCAAGGTCATCAGCGAAACCTCGGGAAACAGCTCACGCAGCTCCTTAATGGTGGCAATGTTTCGACTTTCAATGTATTTTTTTATCCGTTCCTGTCGAATACGATTCATATGTCCTCCCGTTTCAAAGGATTGAGTTTATAACATTTTATAACACAATTATATCACACCGTTCACGATTTGTCTATTGACATTTTCCACAATCTGTATTAAAATATTCGTATAAAATTACCGAAGGAACGAATATGATCAAGAAAATTCAATTTTACATCAGTGACACCGTCGACCCCCACCTCAATCTCGCCAAGGAGAAATTCTTGTTCGACACGGTGGACGACGAAACCATTCTCCTTTATCTGTGGCAGAATCAGAACACCGTCGTGATCGGAAAAAACCAAAACGCCTTTTCGGAATGCCGCACCGAGCTTTTAAAAGAAGAAGACGGCAAGCTTGCACGCCGACTTTCGGGCGGTGGAGCGGTCTTTCACGATCTGGGAAATCTGAACTTTACCTTCCTTTGTGCCACCGAAAATCTTGACATTTCAAAGCATATGCAGGTGATCCGCGAGGCCTGTGCGATTGCGGGCATCGAGACCGAGCTTTCGGGACGGAACGACATTCTGGCAGACGGCAGAAAGTTTTCGGGAAATGCCTTTTACAACAGCCGCGGGCACTCCTATCATCACGGGACAATCTTGATCCGCGCGGATATGGCAAAGCTGGGACGTTATCTCACGCCGCCAAAGGCAAAGCTTGAGGCCAAGGGCGTCAAATCGGTGCGCTCTCGCGTAATCAACCTTACCGAGCTTGCCCCCTCGCTCACTTGTGAGCAAATGAAGGAGCATCTTCTTGTCGCCATCGAAAAAGTATACGGATTTACCCCCGAGAAAATTGAAGAAATCAACGTCGAAGAAATCACCGCTCTTGCCGAGCAGTATGGCAGCTGGGAGTATCTTTACGGCACGCCGCTTCCCTTGGGCATTTCCTGCGAGGGGCGATTGCCCTTTGGCAGTGCGGAGCTGCAAATGCAAGTGGAGAACGGAATCATTACGGCACTCAAGCTCTACACCGACGCCCTTGACGTTGAGCTTCCCGACAAGGTAGAGGACGCACTTGTCTCCCTTCCCTTTGACCTCCACGCCATACGTGGCGCCCTTCTTCGGGTACTGGATGAGGTCGATGCGTTCGCGCTTACCACGCTCCTGTCCGAGCAGATCTTTTCATAAAAAACAACCCAAGCAAGACGGATCTTGCTTGGGTTTTCTTTTTAGCATCGGCGCATCAGTCGGATGAAAAATTCCACGGCCTTGGTCGCAGTTTCCAGCGGAATGCGCTCGTTGTTTCCGTGAATGGTTGCCCTCTCCTCGCTTGTCAAAGCCATCGCAGAGAAGCGGTAGACCTTGTCGGAAATGGCGCCGTAATGGCGGCTGTCCGAGCACTGCACCATAAGATAGGGCGTAACCACGCAGCCCTGCCAGGTGGCGGAAATGGCCCTCTCCACCCTTCGGTAGCCCTCACAATCGGTATCGGAAATACGGCTGGGGTTCATACCGTTCATCGCTTCCGACGTAACCTTTTCGTCACCAATCGTTTTTTCAATGTATGCCCTTGCGCTTTCCACGGTGTCCTCGGGATTCAGGCGAATGTTGGACACCATCTCGGCAGTGGGGGGAATGACGTTGGGCGCATCGCTTCCCGTCATCTGGGTAAACGCCACGGTGGTGCGCATCAGCGCGTTCATCTCACCGCCGCTCTTTTTGGCGAGCAGATCGAGAATGCCCTTAAAGCACCAAAGATTGGCAAAGATCATACGATATACAAAAGTCGAATGTCTGCCAAGCGTATCAAACATCTGAGCAACCGGCGCTGTGATATGCGACGGGAATGGGTGTCCCTCCACACGGCAGCAGGCACGCGACAAAATGCCAACCGGTGTATGAGGCTTTGGCGCGGAGGCGTGTCCACCGCCTGAAGCCACCTTATATTTCAGGTTAAGCATTCCCTTTTCGGCAATGCCCACCATCGCGCAGGGCTTCGATACGCCGGGAAACACCTTTTCCACAACCGCACCGCCCTCGTCAACCACCATCGAAAGCTCGATTCCCTTTTCCTTAAAGTAATTAACAATGTGTACCGCGCCCTTACCGTTGACCTCCTCGCCGCCGGAAAAAGCAAAATACACGTCGTTCTCGGGCACAAATCCCTCGGAAATCAACACTTCGGCGGCCGAGAGGATGCCGTTAAAGGTCACCTTGGTGTCCAACGTACCCCTTCCCCACATCACGCCGTCCTCAATGATCGCATCAAAGGGGGGCTTTTCCCAAAGCTCTTCGCATACAGGAACCACATCAAAGTGAGCCATCAGCACCGAGGGCTTTCCCTCGGTCTTACCGCGAAGGCGGTAAAGAAGGCCTCTGTCCTCAAAGCGAATGAGCTCACAGACCTTATGCACGTTGGGATACAGCGTCGGCAAAAGCGCGTACAGCTTTTCAAACTCCGCCTCGTCCTCTTCTGCGTGCGTGGCACGTGAAACGGTCTTACATTTCACAAGCTCGCCGAGTGCCGCGATCGCCTTTTCCTTATCAAAGCTCTCCTCTGAGACCTCCTGCGGCTCGATCGCTCTCGGCTTAAAACGAAGTGTGCGGATAAGAATGACCGCCACAAGGGCAGCAACTGCTGCCAAAACGAAAATTCCAACGTATGCCATATCTCAAATCCAGTTCTTTTTATAAAGTATTCTTGCATAGATGAGTGTGAAGACCACGCCCACAGGCACCATAATGCCCACTGTCCCCGCGTTGAGTGCCGGAACGAAAACGAAAGCAAAAAGCATAAGGATCACGGGTGCCGCCGCCAGCTTGACGTTCTTGGAAACGAACACCACGCCAAGCGCACCGAAAAGTGCGGGAAGCATCTGATCAAAGGCCGGCTTGATCGCAGGTGCCGACAAAATGGGATTGAGCGGCACAATGAGGATCACGCCGAGAATAATGATCAGCGTGGTCACGATGGAGGAGACTGCAATGGCCACCGTGGAGATGATCTCGCCGTCCTCGCTCTGCGCCTTGACCTCGGCGTTCTCCAGCGCATTCAGCGCGCAAGGAAGCTTGAGGTTGGAAATATTGCCCGTAACAAAGGAGAGGTAGGAGCCGCCTGCACCCAGCATTGGAATGTAGGTGACGGTCTCCACCACGCCAACCGCCCAGTACATCGGAGCCGTGGCGATCAGGCCCTTGATCACGCCCGTCCAGTTGGGCATTGCACCAAAGAGAACGCAAAGCACGATCGGGAATGCGAGAAGAACCACCATAACCGAAAGGTTCCAAATGCGTCCGTCTCTGTGAACGCTGTCCATATACGTCATATTCTGATTTTTCATACGATCGCACCTCCCAGCCACGAGGTCAGCGGAAGTGCCGCCACCATACCGAGCACCATACTGATGGGAAGCGCGTAGTCACTCAGCCACTTCCATTTCAGCTTTTTCATAAGCAGGCCGCACACCGCCATAAGGAGCGCGGACACGACCATAACAAGCACCGGAACAAGACCGGACGTAGAGGTAAAGCTTTCGCCCTTGCTGTTTGTGAAAATGCCGTTTTCCGATGTCCAAAGGCGTGAAAGATCGCAAAAAACGTAGCCGACAAACGCCGAGATCATGCCGATAAACAGCGCATTCTGCAAAAGACCGCTCCACTTGGCGTCCTTTTTCTCAAAGCTCACAAGACCGCCCTGGATCTTCTTTCCGAGCAGCGGCACAAGCCAAATGCCGACCATAATGGAAAGCGTCATAACGATGGCGATCGTAATATAAGACGAAGCATCCATATTACCCGCAAATTCGCCCAGCGTTTTGCCCATACCCGAAGCGGCGTTGGCGGCGGCAATGGCCTCATACGAAAGTGAGCCGACCACCGAAAGGCGAAGCCACGGAAGCGCGATGCCCAGCGATTGCGAAAGTGAGATGACCGCAATAACAATGGATACCGCCGGCGCAATGGTGAAGATCGCGGCGGAACGAATGGTCTTTTTGATCTTTGTCATATCCATTCCCTTTTCCTTGGCACGGCGAACGGCCTTGACAAGGAAATAGACCGATTGCGCCAAAACCACGGCGACAACGATACCGACAAGTACAAAAAGAAGAGGATGATTTACGTGAAATTCCATATCTTTTTCCCTTTCCCAAAATATTACTCCCTTATTATAGCTCATTTGTCGTCTCTTGTCAAGAAAGGAACTTTCCAAAAAGCGGTTGACTTTTGAGGTTTCGCGTGATATAATGCAAGCGATATAAAAAAACAAGGAGATCTCCTATGAATTTTGAAGCATACAACGAGGAAGTTTATTCACTCTTAAAGGAGCTTTGCGCCATCCCCGCTCCCTCGCATCACGAGGAAAAGCGTGCGCAATACTGCAAGGCATATTTTGACACCCTGGGCTTTGACAAGGTCTACATTGACGAGGCCAAAAACGTGGTCTGCGAGTGGAACTGTGAGGGCTCGGATGCCATCACCGTCTTTGCCGCACATACCGACACCGTCTTCCCCGACACCGAGCCGATGCCCTACTACGAACAGGACGGTAAAGCCTTTTGCCCCGGTGTTTGCGACGACACGGCCAGTGTTGCCATCCTGATGGTAGCCGCAAAGCACCTGAAGAGCCTTGGAAACGCCCCCAAAAACGGCTTGCTTTTCGTGGCCAACTCCTGCGAGGAGGGTCTTGGCAATCTGAAGGGCACGCGTGAGCTTATGAAAAATTACGAAGGCAGAATTTCCACCTTCATTTCCTTTGACAGCGATCTCGACGTCATTCACGATTCCTGCGTTGGCTCGCATCGCTATGAGGTTGAGGTGCTGACCGAGGGCGGACACTCCTTCGGTGCTTTCGGCAATGAAAATGCCATTGCCAACCTGGCAAAAATCGCCACAAAAATTTATGAAATTGAGGTTCCGACGCCGGAAGGAACCAAAACCACCTACAACGTGGGAACCATTGAAGGCGGCACCAGCGTGAACACCATCGCACAGAGTGCCAAGATGCTTTGCGAATACCGCTCGGACAACGTCGATTGTCTGGACTACATGAAGAAGCGCTTTGAGGCCATCTTCAAAGAGGTGGAAAACGAAAAGGTGAAGGTGAACGTCACGCTTGTGGGCGATCGTCCCTGCGCCCGTATGCAAGACCCGACGGCGCAGATCAACCTTTCGAACGCCTGCAAGTCCATCAGCGAAAAGCTGATCGGCATGCCCGTCACAAGCGTTTCGGCCTCGACCGACTGCAACGTACCCCTCTCGCTCGGCATTCCCTCGGTAGCCGTTGGCGTTTGGAAGGGTCACGGATGTCACACCCGTGAGGAGTATCTGGAGATCGAGAGTCTGAAGCCCGGCTTCCGTGTTGCTGTTGAGCTTATGAAGTTCTTCCTTTAATTAAATCGCATAGCAAAAGCCCCGCACGGTGTGCGGGGCTTTTTTATTTGACTTATCTCAAATCAGTTGTTGGGGTTTACGTAGTCGATGCCGTACGCCACGTCAAGCGTCCAGTATTCACCGGCAACGACCTTGTCGTTGTTGGTGCGAGACTTGAAGCGAACGTAAAGCTTGTTGTCATCCTCACGAGGCGAAACCCAAATATCTACAAGGGTTGCATCGTTAGTCTCAAACTCACCCACATGGCAAAGGTCATAACGTGCATACGAGAATACGCCTAAGTCGCCATCGTATCGGGCAAAGCGGTTTGTAGCATTGTGCAACATGCCGCTAAGTTTATCCGGACCGTAATGGGTGAACGAACCGTTGGAAACACCGTTGACGTTGAACACCTCTGTGTCGGTACAAACGTTTATTCCATCCTTATAACGGATCATCGTAAACATAAGCAGGTAGTTGCTACTGGTATCAATGTTAATGTTCTTCAACCATTCAAAGCCCTGACGGTTATGAATGCCGCTTTCGCGCGTGATGGTGAAATGCTGAGTGTGAATAACCAGAGGCGTACCGCGCTTTGCAAGATCGCTCTCCTCATTCTCCAAGCTGGTTCCCCACTCATACATTGTGGTCGCCTGATCGAAGGTGAGTGTATTGCAGAGGATAAGCTGTGCCTCTGCACCTACAATGTCGATTTCCTTGCCATCGGCAAGAAGTGCAATCGCAGGAATCCAGTTTTCGTAATCCAAATGGCCGTTCGTACCGTCAACGCCAAGAATCCACTCATCGCCATGGAAACCGCCGGTAAAGTCATTGGCAGAGCCATACGACGGTTCCTTCGGCGGGTCTGCTCCGATTCCCGACTTATCGCTCATGGTCTTAAGTGCCGCAGAAATCTCACCGTCACCAAGCACCGTAGCCTTCGTTTGGTAAGTTGCCTTCGTTCCGTTAAAACCGGTCACCTCAACCAAGTCCGCACCGATAATGCGGAAGTTGCTGATGTTCGTGCACTTGCTTCCGGCAAAGTTGTTACGAACGAGGTCGTACTGATGGACAAAGTTATAACGGATGTAGTAGTTGCCCAAAGGATCGGAGGTACGAATGTATACGTGGAAGGTGTTATAGCCGCTGGTTTTGTCTGCCGCGTCGACCTCAACGATGATATCCTTCTTTGCCTTGGCGATCTCTTCCTCGGTGAAGAAGCCACTGTTCTCACGGATATACTTGGCAAGCTCCGCGCCCTGGATGGCCGCGCCGCCCGCACTGGGATAGCCCTCAACGCCGGAGACATCCTTCGTAAGGTTGCAGAAATCTTCGTCCATCGAAGCAATCGTATCCATAACACCGACAAACAAAATCTTTACGTCTGCGCCGTATGCCGTGCGAATATCGGAAAGGAGCTTCGCATAGTCAGCACCGTTCTGATACTCAATTACCACAAGGTCGGGGGTGTTGGCCGTTGCCGCAAACTTCTTGTCGGTTGCCGAAATAAGATACTTGGCACCAAGCTCTCTTGCGGCAAGAACGGCGTACGCGTCGGTAGCATCGTCCTCAACCTCACTGTAGTTCAAGAAGATGTTGCGTCCAAGAAGCGCATCGCTGCCAACGAATTCAATAAACAGATCCTTTGTCTGTGCTTCGGGGGCGGTAAAGTATCCCTTCACGTTTGCGCTGTTGAGCGTAACTGCGCCGTTTTCCTGCACGATGCGAACCGTATGCTTGCCGTCTGCAAGGCCGGTCTTGACCGTGTAATCCGCCGTTCCTGCGGAAACAAGGAAGTGAGGAAGCACCTGACCGTCCACCATAACCTCAATACGTGCAGCCTCTTCCGCCGTAAGGTTCAGAACCACATCGCCCTTGCCGCGGAACGCAAACTCAATACCCGATGCGGGCTGATCCATCACAAGAGCACCGTTGTTGAACGTAGCACCGCCCAGCGTGTTCGCGCCGGAGAGTGCGGCAGCCGTATTTGTCAGGGCCTTGTAGGTATCCGTCCAGACACGTGCCGCTACGCCGTAGTTGTAGGTTGCCTTGGCGAGGTTGATCGCCGCCTCGGTATATTCTCCTGCCTCGGCAGTAACCAGACTGTGAGCATAAGCGCCCACGCTATACTTTACGGTCTGAACCAAAGTATCTCCGAAATAGAGCTTTGCGGTGAAGACCACGTCAAACTGCGTTGCATACAGACCGTCCGTGTATACACGGTAGGTATTTGCCTTGCCCTCAACGGGTGTGAACTCCGTAAGAGTCTTGTTACCGAGCTCGATTCTCGTGTTCGAGGGATCGGTCGTCGTAAATTCAAAGAACAGTCGGTTTATGTTGTCGAAGTTAACATTTGCCTCGGTGAAGGTTACACCCTCTACCGTATTGTGAGCAATGGCCTTCTTGGGCGTGTAAGCAGGAAGCGCGAAGGACGAGCCCTTAATGCCCTTGTTTACAAGCGCGTCGGTGTTGTAGCCAAGGTAAGTCTGTGCGCTTGCACAGTAGGTGAGAAGATCGCGCAGAAGGGTCTTGAGCTCCTCACACTTTTCTTTCTCAAAGCCAAGCGATTCGGCATCCATTGCCAGCACCTGCTGACAGTAGGACAGAATGCTATAGCCCTCGAAGGTAAACAGTATCGCATCCCCATTTACAAGCTCAACCGAGATGGGGTCACCTGCGCACTGCGGCGCGATATCCGAATAGGTGTAGCAATACAGACCCAGCGCATCCACATAGGTAGCGCTCAGCTCCACCGTGTTACCGGCGCGGGTCACGCGGAGGATGGAATCGGCAAACTTGCTTCCCATATTGGAATAGAAGTAAAGCGAAAGGTCGGTTCCTGCGGAGAGTGCCACGCTCGAGATCGAGCCGCCCTCAAAGGTCGTATAGGTAACCACCGTTACCGTCTCGCCCTCAAATTCATATTCCTTATAGGTGAAGGCACCGATGGTGATCTGCTCACCCTCGGATTTTTCATAGCTTCCCTCGCTCTTGACGGTAAGCGAATATCCGTTTTCAATGATCTTCGCCGTATCGCCGATGTTCGGGAAGGTAATGGTCGCATTCGAGATCAGCTTGATGGGCGTTTCGCTTCCGAAAAGCGTGTACGCTTCATCCAGCGTTGCATAGCGCGTGATCTTGCCATCGATATCCATCTCGGCCTCAGCGGCCGCCCATTCGATCACACCTGTGGACGAAACCTGTGCCACTCTGTTCAGATGGCTGTCAAAAAGTCCGTGAATATAGGCGTCTGCCTTCCATTCCGTTCCCACGGCAATATCCGTGTCTCTGTTCGCGGAGCTCGCTCCGGAGAAGGATACGCCAACCGAGCCGCAGAAATCACCCTTGACGATGAGCGACTTAGAGGAAACATTGCTTACCGTGAATACGATATCCGCACCGGTATCCCAAGCACGGCTCACCGTTTCTCCTACCTTGGATACGCGGTAACCCTTGTTTCCGCGAATGGTAGCGTCGCCCGAAAGCTCAACGGTAACCGAGCCGCCGCGTACGATGGTCACGGCACCGTCAACAAACTCACCGTCAGCGTGCTTTGCTTGGTTTCCAAATCGGTTGGAGCTACAGCCCGTAATCAGGCCGCTCTTCATAATGAAGGTTGCTTTTCCTTCCAAGTTAATACCGCCGCCGCAGGCAAAGCCACCACTCGAAACCGCAGAGCAATCCTTGATCAAGCCACCGTGCATGGTGAAGATCGCCACTCTCTCCGTGACGTTTGTGTTTTCACCAACGCCCAGGTAGATCGCACCACCCTTGGTAGCCGTACAGCCAAGGATCTTGGCGCCGTCGTACATCTCGATCTGGCCTCTTGCGCTGTAAATGGCACCGCCATGTCCGGTCGTGTACGAATTCTGAATGGTCGTGCCGTTCTTAAGGATCACCTTATCGGTCGTGGCCGTCAGCTGAACCACCGCACCGTTCGCCGTAAGCTGATAGGTATCCCCATTGCCCTCGATTGTAATGCTCTCGAGCGTAAGCTCACCGCCGTCTACAGTGAAGATCGGAGCCTCAAAGGCAGATCCCCTCTCAACGGTGTAGATCTCCTTGTCCTCTACCTCGTTCAAAACGATCGGAAGGCTACGGACAGTAATCTTGGTGGCCACCTTATAGGTGGGTATTACCGCTACCGTTACGTCACGGAAGATCTCAACAATCGCGTTGTTCTGTTCCTCTACATCGCGCATGGCATCGACAAAGGAAGCATAGCGCCAGCTCTCACCGCCATCGGTGCTGTAACGCGTGTCAACGGCTACGTTTGTGGGGAACGCCGTGATGCGTCCGCACTTGTCACAGATCTCGGGCGTGTCCTCTGTTGCCGCGTTTTCCGAGCTGTGAACACAAATGATCTGTGTTGCCGTGTAGATGGTAACCTCAGCGTCTACGCCCTCAGCGGTGTAGCTCTCATAGGTAAACGCTCCCACCTTTTCGGTGGCCACCGTAGGCTCACCGCAGACAATATGATCGGCAAAGGAGAAGGCGTGCTTGTTCAGGATCAGCTTGACGCTCTCGCCCCTGGCTTTAAGGAGCTCGGCACCCGATACGTCCTTCAGAAGCTTGATGGGAGCCTTGTCGCCAACGGCCGCATAGGCCGCTTCAAGCGAGGTATAACGGGTAACGATTCCGTTATAGTCCACCTCAGCCACGGCGGTCTGCCAGCCGTTCTTATATTCATCAGACATCACCTGCGCCACACGAGGCGTATTTCCATCAACAAATCCGGGAATCACCACGCCATAGTCATAGCCGACAACCGTTGCGACAGCCTGCGACATCGAAGCATCTTCGGTTCCCCAAAGCGGACAGCAATAGCTGATCGAGCCTGCAAAGTCCTCTTTCACCGTCAAGATATCCGGATAATTGTCCATAGGAGAAAAGACGATGTCCGCGCCGAGCACATAGGTTCTCACCAGCTCGGTTCCGTTGTAGCGATAACCGTAGTTACCGCGAACAATCGCCGTTCCCGAGAAGGTGACGTAATTTTTCGCCGTACCGCTACCAAGAATCACCACAGCACCGTCAAGGGCGGCGTTGGTTCCATAAGTTCCACTGTTAAGCAGCTGCGTACGACCAGAATAGTTATCGGTAACCAGACCACCCGACATATTCATATAGGAAAAACCGTCAAGGCAGATCGCTGAACCACTGCTAGAACCGCCTTCCACGCGGCAACCGGTGATCACGCCCCCCGACATATTCAATGTGGCGGAGGAATAGGGGGCCTCACGGTTTCCAAGGAAGATACCCGCGCCCTTGCCGGCCTTACAATTCTCGATGCGAGAACCCGCTCTCATCTCCACCGTACCTACTCTGGCACAGATCGCACCACCCTTATTACCGTGGCAGTTGCGGATAGTTGTGCCACTCTCAAGGATCAACAGGTCATTCGATTTTCCGATGGTCTTTCCGCCCTCAGTCACCGTCTCAGCAATGGTGCCAAGGCAGATCATAGCACCATGCACGGATCCGGTGTCGTATTTATCCCTCTGACCATCAAGCGTAATATTTTTGAAGGTCACCTTCGCACCGCCACTCAGCGTAAAGCAAGAAGCAGTGAACGCGCTTCCTCTGTATACGGTATAAGTTTCGCCATCCTTGCTCTGAATGGTAACGTCACCGCCCGTAATGGCCGTGCCGGCGGTAAGGGTAACATCCTGCAGAAGCGTTACGGTTGCCTTGTCAGCCTCGCTTGCCGCCGTCAGTGCATCGGCAAGTGTTCCGAATATCTTAGACGAGCCGTCAGCGGTAAACACTTCGGCTACAGCGGGAGCCCAGGAAAGCTTGCCGCTCGAGGTCACCTTAGCTACGTTGTACTTGTTGTTACAGTCAAAAATGCCCTCGATCACCGTGCCGTCCGCATAAGATTTAGGCACCGATGCAATAGAAGCGGACTCGGAATTCGAAATGCCGACGTAACCGGAAAAGCCCTCCTCTATGGTAATTAACATTCTTCCTTTATAATTTCCCCAAGGCACGATATCAGCGCCAACCGTCGCAACCGAGGCAGACTCGCCATTCTCGTACCATCTGCCTTTGTTGTTGTAGATCTTGGCATCACCCGAAAGATAGATCTGTACATCATAGATCGAGCTGATCGCACCGTCAACAAAGGTGCTCGCGGTCGCCGGTCCGGCATTCGTACGGCTCGCCGTATTTTCCGTGATCTCTCCTCCGCTCATTCGGAAAACACAGTTTCCGCCATTCATATAGATAGCCGAGCCGTGAGAATTGGCGTTTACGACTGTCGCATTGCCCTTGATCAGGCCACCGTTCATCGTAAAGATGGCACCCGAATTCAATTGAGCCACCGCACCCTTTAGAGCGACACAGCCCGTGATCTCCACGCCGACATTCATCACGATATTACCCGCCGTAGCATTGATCATACCGCCGTTTTTGCTTGACCAGGAGTTCTGAACGGTCGTGCCCTTATCCAAAACAAGAGTCGCGTCTGCCGAGGTCATCGAGAACATCGCACCGTCTACCGCCGCAGAGATCGACTGACCGTCCAGCGTAATGTCCGCAAAGGTCAGATATGCACTGCCGCTCACGGTAAACACCGACTTGGCAAAGTTACTGCCTCGTTTGATCGAATAGGGGGCCTCGCCGCCAAACGCGTTAAACTCAGCGGGAAGACTGCGAACGGTAACCTTGGAGGTCACCGTATAGGTGGGTGCCTCTGCTACCGTTACGTCGCGGAAGATCTCAACGATCTTGGTCTCTCCGCTTACGTCACTCATGGCCTTCGCAAAGGAAGCATACGTCCAGCTTACACCGTCGTCAAACGAGTAACGGGTATTCACCGTCTCATCGGTCGGGAGTGCCATCAGCGCGCCGCAGTTTTCGCAAATCTTGGGTGCGGCTGCCGTAGCCTCGTCCTCCGAAACGTGAACACAAGTAAAGTAATCCACCGTGTAGGTAATAACCTCGGCATCCTTACCCGCATAGGTATAAAGCTCATAGGTCTTTGAATCCACCTCTTCGCTGTAGGTATAAGCACCAACCTTTTCGGTGGTCACCACAGGCTTCTCGCAAACGATAGTATCCGAGATGGTAAAGTTATGACCATTCAAAATCACCTTTACCTGATCGCCCACCTTCACGGGCAGCACGATATCCGACGCGTCTGCCAAAAGCCTGATGGGAGCATTGCCCCCCACAGCCGCATAGGCATCCGCAAACGAGGCGTAACGGGTGATCTTGCCGTTATAGTCGACCTCTGCTGCCGCAGATATCCAGCCGAGACAGCCATCACTCTTCACAACCGCCATGTTGTTACGGTTCGCATCGATATGTCCGGGAATCACCGTTCCTTCCGTCCAGCCTTCGCCTGCCGTGGCAATTTTGTCGGCCGTTTTTGGAGATGCAATGTGTTGATTCGAAGCAAAGCTAAACGAGCCCTCAAAATCGGAGGCAACCGTCAAGTTTTTTTCCGAATGGTGATTGAGCGTATAAACAAGATCCGCACCAAGGACGGGAGCCGCACTTAAGGCGGTTCCATCCCAGAAATACCCCCTGTTGTTACGAACAATCGCTTTGCCCGAGATGGTTATTTGGTTGAGGTGGCTTACATTCACCAAGCCCGAGATCGCACCGTCAAGAAAGGTATTAGCCTGGTGGGAGTCTCCGCCTTTGTCTCTATTTGAGATGTTTTCGGTGATCAGACCGCCTGCCATATTGAAGGTGGCATAACCGCGCAGATACACCGCCGGTCCGCTTCCGAATCCGGAGTTACACTCACAGCCCTTGATCAAGCCGCCATTCATATTAAACACAACATTGGCACTGGTATTTACCTGGTGGCCCAAATAGATTCCGCCGCCTTGATTACCCTTGCAATTCAAAATGGCACTGCCGGCATTCATCTCCACCGTTCCTGCGGACGCGTAGATCGCGCCGCCATTCTTCGATGTGGAACCCGAATTCTGAATGGTGGCTCCGGCATTCAAAACCACCTTATCCTTCGCGCCGGTCAACAAAACCGCACCACCGTCCACACCGGGATTCATATTTTTGTATCCGTCAATCGTAATGTTCTTAAAGATCAACGTGGCACCGTCGGTACCGCCGTTTACCGTGAACATCGACGCGTTCGTGAGTGAGGAAGCTCTGGTAAGGGTATAAATGCTATCACCCTTGCTCTGCACAGTGAGCGTTCCGCCTGTAAGCGTCACCTTCGTCGTAAGCGTAACGTCCTTTTGCAGCTCGATGGTTGCCGTTTTTCCGTCTGCAGCCGCCATCGCGTCTACAAAAGTAGCCTCTTGCCATTCTTCGCCACTGATCTGGTAGCGCACCTCTGCCACGTCAGCCGCAAAAGATGCGACAACCAGCGTACCAAGCAGCAAAATTGCGCTCAGCGCCACCAGCGCCGTACGAAGAATGGAACGTCTCGTCGTTTTCTTCATAATGTTTCCTCTCTTTCTTTTTGAAAAAATTGAGTGAAATATATATAAATTATATCACAATCAAAAAACATTTTCTATGGCACATACACGCCTTTTGATTGCAAATTTATACCTATTATGTATCTTACCAAAAACTGTCAACTCTCGCAAGTGAGATTTTTATTTTTTTACTCCGTTTTTTAGCACGAAATAGCTATACATAATATATTATAAAATACGCCAAAGAAAAAGTAAATGGGAAAACAGTCACAAAAACTTAGAAAAAAGGCATTCCCTTTTCCAAGCTCCCCACACGTCAACCTCTTTGAGATTTTATTTTATCATTTTGACCGTTAAAAGTCAACCTCTGTCCTTTTTTGGTTGGCTTTTGTCTGTTTTTGGTAATTTTTTGTCCAAATACA
>CAJGDZ010000014.1 GCA_904502055.1 uncultured Clostridia bacterium
TATATCACATTTTTTCGTCCTTGTCAATAAAATTCACCCATCTGCGACAAAAAACATTTGGAAAATGAGGCAGATCCTTCTTATTGGTAATATCGTTTTAACGGAAAGGATCCGTTCGCAACCAGCCAGAGCGCGGGGAAAAAGCGCATAGCGTTCCACACGAAAAAGCCGCGAAGCGAAAACTCATCGATCAGCGCCGCGGTTGCCGCCACGCTTCTCGCATCCTCAAACCACACCACGTGCTCAACGGGGCTTGCGTTTTCGCGGTCATAATACCGATAGGTGGGAGACGCGGCCGTCTCGTCAAAGGAAATAAGCGCGCTCTTGTCCCACGCCTGCTGTACCGCGTCCACGTTGGAAAGCGAGCGTGCCACACTCTCGCCCATCACAAACGGAAGTCGCCAATCGTAGCCGTAATTGGGGGTGCCCAGGAATATTTTTTCGCGCGGAATGACCGAAACGGCATATTCCACCACGCGCCGCACCTTGTCAATGGGCGCTACCGCCTGCGGCTCACCGCGTGAATAGCCCCATTCATAGGTCATAAGGATTACTCCGTCCGCCGCTTCTCCCATCCCCGCATAATCGTGGCCCTCATACAAAAGCCCCTCCTGCTCTGCATTATACTTGGGAGCAAGCGCCACGAACACCTTGACGCCAAGCGGTGCCAGTCGCTCCTTGAGCCTTCGGATAAAGGCAACGTATGCCTCCGCGTACTGACCGTCCACGTACTCAAAATCCACGTCGATCGCCTCGTACCGTCTGGCACGGACAACACGCTCGACCTCGTCGATCACCTTGCCCCGGAGAGCCTCATCGCTCAACAGCCGTGAGGAAAGTGCGGTGGAAAAGGTACCGCGTTCACTCAGTGAGGAAAGATGCATAACGGGGGCTACGCCGTAGGTTCGAGCTAACTCCACAATGCGCTCGTCATCGATATCGATCAGACTCCCGTCCTCCCGAAAGCCGTAGGTAAAGACGGTAAGATAGGTAAGATACGGCAAGGTTCGGCGCAAGACCTCCTCGCTCACGTTGGGGTAAACATAGCCGCCACTTTCCACTTGACGCGAATGGAATGTCTCAGGCAAGACAATGTTTAGCGTTTTCCCGATCGTAACCTGGTTTTCTCCGCCAAGTGACGGATTGTTGCGCCAAAGGGTATTGACGTTGGTGCCGAATTGTCCGGTGATGGAGTACAGCGTGTCACCGCTCCTCACGCGATAAGAAACCAGCGGCTGAAGGATGACCAGCGTTTGCCCGACTACAAGCTCTCCTGGACGTTCAAGCAAATTGTCCGCCGCCAACCTTTCCGCGGTTGTACCAAACTGTCCGGCAATGCTCTCCAAGGAATCTCCGCTTTTTACTGTGTAAATGACCATAAAATTGCTCCTTTTATGCAGATTTCTCTTTAAAGCGTATGTCTGCCTACGGCGATTTGACAGAATATTTTTCTTTTGCAGACAAATAATAATCCTAAATCCAAAAAAGAAAGGAATAGCTATGAACAGAGCCAGAATACAAAAATGCTGTGCGCGAGAGATCCTGGACTCGCGTGGAAATCCCACGGTGGAGGCAACGGTGATCCTGGATGACGGGAGCATCGGAACGGCCAGCGTCCCCTCGGGTGCCTCCTGCGGAAAATTTGAAGCACACGAAAAGCGGGACGCCGACCCCAATTATTATCACGGCAAAAGCGTTCTTAAGGCCGTATATAACGTATCCAAGGTCATTTCCCCTGCCCTTGTCGGAATGTGTCCGTCCGACCAAAGCGAGATTGATCGCATTCTCTGCGAGCTTGACGGAACGGAAAACAAATCCAATCTCGGAGCGAACGCCATTCTTGCCGTTTCACTGGCCAACGCACGCGCCGCCGCCGGACATTATGAGCTCCCCCTCTATCGATATCTCGGCGGCACGCTCGCCGGGCGCATTCCCGTCCCGATGATGAACATTCTCAACGGCGGCGCACACGCGGGTAACAACGTGGCCATTCAGGAGTTTATGATCCTTCCCGTCGGCGCCTCCAGCTTTTCGGAGGGGCTTCGTATGGGAAGTGAGATCTACCACACGCTCGGAAACATTCTCAAAGAAAAAAAGCTGGCCGCCACAGTGGGCGACGAGGGTGGCTATGCGCCCAATCTGGACTCCGACGAGGAGGCCATTGAGCTTATCCTTCACGCCATTGAAAAATCGGGCTTTTCCACCGATACGGTTCGCATCTCGCTCGACGTGGCGGCCAGCGAATGGTATCACGACGGCGAATACCGCGTGGTAAAGCGAGATAAGACCTTCTCTCCCACCGAGCTTACCGATTATTTCGCTTCGCTGACACAAAAATACCCCATCTTCTCGATGGAGGATCCCTTGGATCAAGAGGATTTCGATTCCTGGAAAACGCTCACCGATAAATGCGGCAAAACCACGATGCTGGTCGGTGACGATCTGTTTGTCACCAATACCGCAAGGCTGGAAAAGGGCATTCGCCTGGGCGCGGCTAACGCCATTCTCATCAAGCCCAATCAGATCGGCACGCTGACCGAGACATTGAACGTCATTCGTCTGGCCAAGGAAAACGGCTACCGCTTTATTCTCTCACACCGCTCGGGCGAGACCGAGGACACCACGCTGGCCGACATCGCCGTGGCGGTAAATGCCCCCTTCATTAAGTCCGGTGCGCCTTGTCGGAGCGAGCGCGTGGCCAAATACAACCGACTTCTGCGCATTGAATCCTCCCTCGGGACCTCAGCTTGCTACGGAAAACAGACGATTGAGCGACTTCCCGACGAAAAAGAGGCAATCTTTGTATAAAAAAAGAAAAAAAATTTTCAAAAAACTCTTGCATTTTTGAAAACCCTATGGTATAATGTATGCTGTTCACTAATGATTTTTTTCATTTGCAATACAGTGTACTAAAAAAGTACTGCTTTGGGAGGTGTCAAAATGGCAAAGTGTTGTATTTGTGGAAAGGGCGTTGTTTTCGGACAGAACGTCTCCCACTCTCACCGCAAGACCAACAGATGTTGGAAGCCGAATATCCGTAAGGTAAAGGCAATCGTTGACGGTACGCCCGCAACGGTAGCGGTTTGTTCTCGTTGCCTGCGTTCGGGCAAGATCACACGCGCTTAATTCAGCTCGTGTAAATATAAAGTTTCCGGCAGCCTTGTGTCTGCCGGCTTTATTTTTCTTTGGAGGTACTATGCTTGCCGTTATCGATCATAGACTGCCCCTTTCCTGCCGCGCGCGGCTTTCCGCACTCGGCTTTACGCCCCTGCCGCTGCCGCCGTTTCCGCGCTTATCGGAACCCGTGGCGTCGCACCCCGATATGCTTTTGCTTCGCGTGGGGGACACGCTTTTTTGCCACCGCGATTATTATGCGATTGCAAAAAATGAGATCGATCAGATTCTGCACGTCTCCGGGCTTTCGCTTTGCCTTACCGAGGATCACACAGGTGAGACATACCCTGAGGATATCGCGCTCAATTTTGTTTTCACGGGAAACTGTCTTTTGGGAAAAACCGAGTTTTTGGCAAGAAAGGTCAAGGAATATGCCGAAACGCATCGCATTTCCCTGCTTTCCGTCAATCAAGGATACGCCAAGTGTTCCACGGTCGTCTTAGGCGGCGCGATCATTACGGCAGATACGGGCATAGAAGCCGCGGCAAAAGGCGCAGGACTTGACACGCTTCTTGTGGCAAGCGGCGGTGTGACGCTTCCCCCTTATCCGTACGGATTTTTGGGCGGTGCATCGGGCGTGTGCGGCAAAACCGTCTTTTTCTGCGGCAACCTTAAAGGGCACGCCGACGGAAAAGCAATCGAGGCCTTTTGTCAAAAGCACGGCTATGCAGTCGTCTCTCTTTCGGACGAGCCGCTGTTTGATGCGGGAACACTTTTGTTTTTTAATAAAAATGGCTGAGTCGAATGACTCAGCCATTGGTTTTTATAAAAGAATGCAGATTAATCCGCCGCTTCCCTCGTTGATGATCTTCTCGAGCGTCTCGGAGAGACGCAGGCGCGAATCCTCGGGAATGTTGGAAAGCTTGGTATGAAGCCCCTCGTTCATCAGCTCGTAAAGGCTCTTGCCGAACATATTGGACTCCCAGATCTTTCGCGGTGCTTCCTCGAATTCGTGCAGCATATAACGGATCAGCTCCTCGGATTGCTGCTCACTTCCCACAATGGGGTTAATTTCGGTCTCAATGTTGGCGCGGATCATATGGATCGACTGAGCCGATGCGCGAAGCTTGACGCCATAGCCGCCCGCCTGCTTGATGATCTCCGGCTCCTCCAGATGCAGCTCGTCAATGTCGGGCATAACAATACCGTAGCCCTTTTCGGTAGCGTCGTCAAACGCCTCGGACACGCGGTCATACTTGGACTTCATAGCGGAAAACTCGCGGAGCAGCTGGAGCAGTTTTTTATCGTCTGAGATATCCATACCCGTCAGCTCACTCATCACCTCATAGAAAAGTCCGTCTGCCAGCGATACGCGCACGTGTGCGCATCCCGTTCCGAGATCAATGCGATCCACGGAAAGGTTGCTTACGTAATTGTTCTTTTCAAGCGCCTCCAGCGAGCGGTTAATGTCCCCGATCTTTTTCATACCCGAAACGCTCTTTCCCAGCGATTCACCAAGTGACACGCGAACGTGATGCGTTGGCTCGAGCGCGTGGATCCAGGTCGGGAACGCCACGCGGAGCTCCGTGATCGGGAATTCGTGAAGCACAAGCTCCAGAATATGACGAATGTCCTCCTCATCCAGTGAAAGACAGCTGACCAGTGCCACGGGAATTCCGTATTTCTCCTCCAGCTCATAGGCAAGCTCAATGGAGGACTCCGCATTGGGGGTGACGGAGTTGAGGATCATGGCAAAGGGCTTACCAAGGGCCTTCAGCTCCTTCACGACACGTTCCTCTGCCTCCACGTAATTCTCTCGCGGGATCTCACCGACCGTACCGTCGGTGCTCACCAGCATGCCGATCGTGGCGTGCTCGTGAATGACCCTGTGAGTGCCCATCTCTGCCGCTTCGGCAAAGGGCATCGGCTCCTCACGCCACGGTGTGCGAACCATACGCGCCTTCCCTTCCTCAATGACACCCAGCGCGTCGGGCACAAGGTAGCCGACACAGTCCACCATCTTGACGCGCATGGATTTTCCGCCCGCAAAGGAGATGGGAACCGCCTCGTCGGGAACGAATTTCGGCTCGGTCGTCATCACCGTTTTTCCCGCCGCGCTCTGCGGCATTTCGTCCTTAGCGCGCTCACGGGCGCTCTCGTCGGTGATGTTTGGCAAGACCATCGCCTCCATAAAGCGCTTGATGAAGGTGGATTTTCCGCTACGAACCGGCCCCACTACGCCGATGTAAATGTCGCCGCCCGTTCTCTTTGCAATATCCTCATAAATTGAAAATTCGCCCATAAAAAAGCCTCCCGTATCCTTTGCCGTTTTTTTATACAGTAAAGCATATGGGAGACTTTTTGCGTTTAGAACTCTTTTTGGATTTTATTTCGGGTCAAAGCCCTCCTTGAGCTTTCGGATCGCCTCAGGCATAAGCAGTCCATCCAGCGAGCGCTTTTCCTCCATCCGCCTTCTCACCAGCGTGGAGCTAATCCGTTTAAGCTTAGGCGAGCACGGGAGATACAGCGTTTCCGCCTTTGGGTTGAGTTCGCGGTTATGGTGTGCCATCTTTTGCTCATAGACAAAATCCTTTGCCGTACGCACACCCTTGACAATCGCAGTAGCGCCCAGCTCCCTTACCACATCTACAAGCATCCCCTCACTGACCAGCACCTTAACGTTGGGGATGTGCGCGCAGGAGATCTTGGCAAGCTGTGCGCGCTGCTCGATGGTAAACCGATATTCCTTGTCGGCGTTCATCATAACGGCCACCACAACCGTATCAAATAGCTTCGCCGTCCTTTCGATCACGTCAACGTGACCGACGGTGATTGGGTCAAAGCTTCCGGGGACAATTGCAAGACTCATAATGTGATTTCCTTTCAAGCGTTTTATTTTTCAACTCAAAGGCTTTAAAAGCGTTACGTGTGCGATCCCGTATTTGGTCTTACGAACCACCAGAAATTGCTTACGAAGCTCCTCGGCCCCGGCAAAGATATCCTCCTCGCGGCTTTCGCAAACCAACGTAGTGCTTGGCTTGAGGAAGTCCCTCTCAAGAAGAAGCCCAAGCGCCTGCTTCAACAGTCCGCTGTCATACGGCGGATCCAGCCATACAATATCAAAGCGATCCTTTTGTTTTTTCAGATAATCCAACGAATCGCCGCAAATAACACGGCATTTTTCGCCCAGCTTAGTCTTGGCCACATTCTTTTCAATAACGGCAGCCGCCTCCCTCGATTTATCTACAAGGACGGCAAATTCCGCACCGCGGCTGAGCGCCTCAAGTCCCATCTGACCCGATCCGGCAAACAGATCCAGAACACGACGTCCCTCGATCTCAAACTGAAGCATCGAGAAGACCGCCTCCTTGGCTCGCTCCGAGGTAGGTCTTGTATTTTCACCGGCAAGAGTAAAAAGCGAAACACCTCTTGCGCTACCCGTTATGATCCTCATTCTTCTTTTCCTCCGTGAAAAAAGTCATATACCGCCTTGGCATCGCTCTCACGAATGCCCTTTACACGTGCGATCTCCGAGAGCTCGGCCGCGCGCAGCTCCTCCATACTTTCAAACGCCAAAAGAAGATTTTTCGCTTTCTGCGCCCCGATTCCCTTGATCTGCTCCAGAGACGAAGACTTCAGCGTTTTAAGCTTGGCGCTTGTCATCTTGGACACGGTATAGCGGTGAACCTCCTCCTGCAATTTATATAGGAAGACAAAAACCGCTTGATGGCGCGCAATGTTGATCTCCTCGGTATCGGTGCAAAGTGCACGTGTTTTGTGGAAATCGTCCTTTACCATACCAAACACGGGAATACAAAGCTCCATCTCCTCCAAAAGCTCCTTTACCACCGAAACGTGGCCGCGGCCGCCGTCCAGCAAAAGCAGATCCGGAAGCTCGGAAAACGACCCATTTTCGTCCGAAAGATGGGAAAGGCGCCGCGCAAGCGTCTCACGCATACACGCGTAGTCATCGGTTCCCTCTATATCCTTGATCAAAAAGCTTCGGTAATCCGAGCGCTTAAGCTTTCCGTCCTCGCACACGATCATACCTGCGGTCTTGTGCTCCTTGCCGAGGTTGGAGATGTCATATACCTCGATACGCTCGGGCAAGGCCTCTAGTCCCAAAAGTGCCGCCAGCGTTGCCAACGTACTGTCGGAGCGCTCGGTCTCCTTAACATACTGAAGCACCGCCTGCTCGGCGTTGTTGACCGCAATGTCGCAAAGTGCCTTTTTGTCGCCGCGCTCGGGGATGCGAAGTGTGGCTCTTACGTCAGCGGTATTCAGCAGATATTGCTCCACGAGACTTTTTTCCTCCTCGTCAAGGGAAAAGGAAAGATAGATCTCCGACGGGACGTCGCCCTTGCCGCGATAATATTCGCAAAGAAAGCTTCCAAGCCCGCTATCATCAAGCAGCTTTTCCTTGCTGAACACAAAGTCCGATTTGTTCATCACAATGCCGCCTCGGACGTTCAGCACCGAGACCGACGAGGCAAGCTCCCCGACGTGCAAGCCAAAGATGTCCCGATTGTCATCGGGCGAAGAGACTACCTTCTGGGTTTCCGACAGCTTTTCCAGCGCACGAATGGTGTTGCGGCATCGCATGGCCGCCTCATAGCGTTCCTCCTCAGCGTAGGCAAGCATTTTTTCTTCCAGCGCATGCCGTACCTTGGAGGTGTTTCCTCTGAGGATCTCGGTAGCCGACCGGATCATCTCCGTATATTCCTCACCCGAGATCTCTCCCGTGCAAAGGCCGCAGCATTGCTTCATCTGGTAATATATACACGGGCGCTCCTTTCCGATGTCACGCGGAAAGCGGCGCTTACACGACGGAATGCCAAATTCCTTATGAAGAAGCGACAAAATCGAAAAGACCGTGGCCGTTCCCGTATAGGGGCCGTAATATTTGGCTCTGTCATTTTGTCGGCTTCTGGTAAACAAAATGCGCGGATATTCCTCCCCCGTCACCTTTATATAAGGATAGGATTTGGCATCCTTCAGGCGTATGTTATATTTGGGCGTATGACGCTTGATGAGATTATTCTCCAGGCTGAGCGCCTCAATCTCCGTGCGGCAGACGATAAAATCAAAATCCTCGACAAGCGAAACCATTCGCATGGTCTTCAAATTCTTTTCACTGTTTTGAAAATATTGAGAAACGCGGTTTTTAAGCTTGCGTGATTTGCCAACGTAGATCACCTTGCCTTGCGCGTTTTTCATAATATAAACACCGGGACAAAGCGGCAAGGAGTTTGCCTTTTCCAGCAGTCGTTCCATACGCTCCTGCTTTTGCATTCGTGTCACCTCCGAAAAAACAAGCGGTAAGGTTGACCCTTACCGCTTTTCCCTCTATGAATTGTCGCTTATTCGACAAAACCCGTTTGAATCAATTCCACAAGGCCGTCGAGTGCTACCTCATCGTCCTGGCCGTCCGCAATCAGCGTAACAGTCATCCCTTGGGCAATGCCCAAAGAAAGAACGCCGAGAAGACTCTTTGCATTCACTCTGCGGTCATCTTTTTCTACCCAAATCGAACACTTGTATGAATTGGCTTTCTGAATAAAGAAGGTAGCCGGTCTCGCGTGCAACCCGATCGAATTGGTAATGGTAACCTCTCTTGAAATCATCATAACGCTCCTAAAATCATCCGGTCAAACATCGACCGTCAGTCATCTGTATTACACATATACTCATATGCCTTATAAGTATATCAAAAATTCAGCATAAAATCAAGAGAATTTCTTTGTGCTTTTTGATGAATTTTAGGCGAAAACAACAAATATATTTTACGTTTTTTATATATTTAAACGAAAAAACGTCAATTTTCCTCGATGTCAAGAATGTTTAGCGTAAAATCCATATGCTCTGTCTGAACTCGGTATGCCTTACCGGGTGCCAGATATGCCGTACCGCCAAGCAAATACCCGTTATCTGTGGTTTTGCCGAGAGAGCTTACCGTTCCCGTTACGTCGATCCGAATCGATTCCGGGTAATTTACGCTCAACACATTTCCGTCGGCGTCCTTTACGTACAGAGTGGACGGCAAAACCGAGTCGATGCTTTTCAGCGTTCCAAGCACTGCACCGCCTTCACAAAGCGTTACGGTGTCTCCAATCACCAGCGCATCCTCCGACGTGTAAGCAATATCGGTAACCGAAAAATAGATCTCGTGCTCGCGAAGATTCGAGCTTCCCGCAAACCAATCCACACGCCATACGCGGATGATGATACCAAGCAAGCAAATGAATATCAGAAGAAGAACGATAAAATCGATCAGATTCCATCCCTTTCCGCTTCCCTTTTTCCTTGTCAATTTTGCCATATTCTTATCCAACCTCTCTTATGCTGACGCAGTATCCGCTTCCGGCATATTCCGGAAACGTCAGCGAATAAGCACCGCCCACCGCGATGCGGCTTCCCATCACGCTGTAACCCTTTCCCTCTTCAAAAACAGCATCCGCCGTGATGGTGATCTGAAGATTATAGCGATCGGGATACTCCTTCATACTGACCGTGTCCTCTTCACTGTCATAATACACCTCCGCGTAGAGAATGTCGTTCCGCACGGAGCTGACATGACCCATCGGAGCCTTATTCACGGCATTCAGAGCTTCGTCACCAAGACGAACGTTGTCCACAAGTGACGCCTCAACGTATTCGATCTCAACGGTATATTCAAGCACCACGTTTTTCTCCGCACTGCCAAAAACGTTGAGCGAAAACGGATCCAACCAGAATACGACAGCAAACAAGACACCCACAATCAGCAGGACAAACAAAAGATCAACCAAATTGAATTTTCCACGCCCGTTTTTTTTCAAGCCAAAGCCGGCGGTTCTTTCTTCCATAATTTATCGCCTTTCTCACAGTGTATCGACGCCGATCTCCAGCGACGAGGCATACTGTGTATTGTTTTCATAATCGTGATAGTGACCAACCTCGGCAAACCCGTATTTAATATAGGCATTCACGAGACCGATCACCGTCCAGAACAAAAGGAAGATCCGATAGTCATACCAAATGTGATCGGTAATTCCCATAACCAGCATAGCCGCCACCGAGGCGATACCGGCTATCACCCATCCGCGCTCCTCTCGATTGTTCACACGAAGCAAATACTCAAAACCGTTTTGTGCAAAAAGGAAAACGATCAGCAAAAATACAACAAGTCCCGCAACACCAAGCTCGGCAAGAAGCTGCAGATAAATGCTGTGTGCATGCCGAATGGCCTGAGTTCCTGCCAGCGCCACGCCGGGATAGACCGCTTCAAAGGCAGAAGATCCGACACCGATGCCGCACCACCAGGTTTTATTGAGCATCTCAAAAATCCCGTACCACGCGGAAATGCGGTAAGAAGCTGAGGACTCCGCCAGATTGCCAATGCTTAAAAAACGGCCTGCCACCGTCCCCGGCACAAGGAAAGACCAAAACGGTGAGGTGAGAAGTCCTCCCAAAAGAACCAAGGCCGTTTTCTTTGAAAAAAAGATAAAGAACAAAAGAATACCGATTATAAAGCCAAGCCAAGCGCCGCGACTCCAGGTGAAGAGCAGACACACCGACATCAAGACCGAGGACAAAGCAAAAAACCAGCGGCCGTGTACTCTGCCCCGCCGCAAAAGACATGCCAAAGCAAACGGGATAAGCATAAGCAGACACTCGGCAAAAACATTGGGATTGTCAAAGCTTGACACGATCCGAGTTCCGATCCCGGAAAAGAGCGCGGCATCCAACCACGAGGCGTTCATGCTTCCCGTGAAAATCTGGAAAAAGCCAACCACACAAGCCACCGTTCCGGAAAAAACGGCTGCAACCACACACCGCTTGACCCACTCTTTTGTACGGATCAGATTGAAAATCAAAAAGTAGCCGCAAAGAAACAAAACATATATGAGAGCCGCGCCGAACGAAGCAAGTCCGCCCTTGCTGAAAATCCCTCCCAGCAAATAAAGCACGGCAAACAGAAGAATCGGGTAATCGATCAGCTTCATACGGAAGGTGCGCTTGCCGCGGATCAGCTTGATCAGATAACTGATTGCCGTCACCCCGACAATACCACACAAAACGGCAGTGGCATGATTCAAAAAGCCAACAAACGGAATGGCCGAGATCCAAGCGACAACACCGATCTCCGGGTATCGGAAGATTACCAAAACACCAAGAAGAACAGCCGCTATGGCGACATAATATATCGGATCTACAAAAGCTGTAAGCACACCGAGAACCATCCCCATGGCCGTGGCCATCGCATATCTCTTGGGGTAAGTCTTTTGCTTGGTAAAAGCGTCCCTTGATACCCCCAACCAGTCGAAAAGAACGGGGGAAAGAAGTCGACTCTTCAGCAACGCTTCCGAAAGTGTATCCCTTGATGTTAAGAGAGGAAGAGCCAACAAAAGTATTGTTGCATTAACCAACAGGGTACGCGAGTCCGGCGTGACGTTTTCAAACGCAAACGCCTTCACCGTGCCGGTCAGAACACCGTACGCACCGAGCGAAAACAGGAAGGCACCATATGTTTTCAGTTTTCGGTAAATGAGAGACGACGTGCCGCGCTCGATCGCGCCGAGAATCATGCTGTTTTCAAAGGAACGGGCCATCCTCAGCTTGACAGCACCGGCAAAGCGCTCGGCCCTTCCAAAGCCACGGACGCGCGAAAAAAGACGGCTTTCATAAAGAAGCTGCTCCTCAGCCGAATACGACGTAAACAGCTTACCGAAAAAGCCCAAGGCCATAAGCGCATATACCTTTTTCGTCAACCACATCAGCTTTTCCAGAATCACACTGTGAAAAGCCTTATCCGATTTCCCCTTCAAGAGCCTTGCTCTCCCTTCTTGTCAAGAAGATCCGGCCGTTTTTGCCTGGTCAGCTCAAGTGCCTTTTCCTCTCTCCACTTTTCTATGTTCTCATGGTGTCCCGAGATGAGCACCTCGGGAACGGTTCTGCCGTGAAACTCAAAGGGTCTTGTATATTGCGGATACTCCAAAAGACCGTCTGAATGGCTCTCCTTTTCAAAGCACTCCTTATCCGCCAGAACCCCATCTACCAGGCGTGCCACACAGTCCACCAGGATGCAAGCCGGAAGCTCACCGCCCGTCAGAACGTAATCCCCGATCGAGATCTCCTCGTCCACGATCTCCTCGATCACGCGGTAATCCACGCCCTCGTAATGTCCGCACAAAAGAATCAGTTGGTCATAGGAGGCAAGCTCTTGCGCCTTCTTTTGTGTCAAAACCTGTCCCTGCGGAGACATATATATCGTTTTTCTTTTGATTTCCTTGCCATCCTCCGTGTTCTTCTCCAGGATGGCGGAATGGCATCGGCAGATGGGCGGTGCCATCATCAGCATCCCCTTGCCGCCGCCGTAAGGCGTATCGTCCACGCGGTGGTGCTTGTCCTCAGAATAATCCCGAATGTTGTGTGCCTCCACCTCGATCACACCGCTTTTCTGCGCGCGCCCGATAATGCTTTCTTCAAGAATTCCGGTAACCAGCTCGGGAAAAAGCGTCATTATATCAAATCTCATACTGTGTCTCCCAAATCCGAGTTCAATCAAACATCCCCTCGATCGGGCGGATATAAATGCCCGCATCGGGATCTACACGCTTAACAAACTCCTCCACCGCCGGCATCATACGCTCACCGTTTTCGGTATCGATCACGTAAATGTCCGACGCACCGCGGTTGATGACCTCACGGAGCGTTCCGTACAAAACACCGCTTTCATCATCTATGACGGGAAGCCCTTCAAGATCAGCGATAAAGTACGCGCCCTTCTTCAAATGAAAGTCCTCGCGCGCCGCATACAGCGTCCGACCCTTGAGAAGCATCGCCTTATCCATATCGTCAATCCCCTCAAGACCGGCCACGATCAACTGCTTAAAAACCGAAGCGCGAACCAGCTTGTAGGCAACAAATTCGCCATTCTCCTTAAGGAACACCTTGGGAAGCCTTGCAAAAACCCCGGGAGAATCGCACCAGGGCTCGATCTTGACCTCCCCCTTCACACCGTGCGTATTTACGATCTTTCCACATTCCAAATACGGATTTTTCATCTTGCCTTGCACCTCGGTCTCAAAATATTCTTTATAAGTATACCACATTTTCGGGACAAATGCAACCTTTGGTTCCGATTTTTTACATTTTTGCAAGAAAAACCGTTTTCTAAAAAATATTTACAAATACCTCTTGCATTGTGGGGATTTTTCGTTTATAATAAATGTATTAAAACATCTAATGGAGGCTAATTATGAACGCTATGTTTCGATTGCTGGAGGCTGAGGCAGCCCCCACCGGAGGCAACTGGATCTCGATCGTAATGATCGTTGTTATGTTTGCTTTGGTTTACTTCTTTATGATCCGTCCGCAGAAGAAGCAGGAAAAGGAAGTAAACAGCATGCGTAACGCGCTGGTTGTCGGCGATGAGATCACGACCATCGGCGGTATCATCGGCAAGATCGTCAGCATCAAGGACGAGACCCTTGTGCTTGAGACCAGCCGCGACGGCACAAAGATCCGCATTCTCAAGAGCGCGGTTCGCTGTGTGGACGTACACGCTGAGGACGCTCAGAACTAATCCATTCATAAAATCGCCTCCGCCCGAATAGGATAGAGTGAAATCACATTCGGCGGAGGCTTTTATGAACAGAACTACCCCAAAAAGAAGGACAAAGACCTTTGGCAGCTCGTTGCCAAATCCCAAAAACGACGGAATTCTTCGCTCTACTCTGCGCGGATTTCTGGTCTCGCTTGCAATCGGAGCGGCGCTGACGCTGATCCTTTCGGTCCTGGTGTATTCGCTGGCCGATCCCAATCGGTACATCACACCGGTCTCCTTCTGCATTCTCTATATCACTTCTCTTTTCGGCGGCTTTTTCTCATCACGCTTCAACCGCGGCTCAGCCCTCTTGTGCGGTCTCTTAAACGCCGCAATGCTGCTGGCGACGATGCTGGTTGTATCTCTGCTTTTCAGCGGCAAATATTCCGCCGACCACTCTCCTGCGCTTGCCGTCGGTCTACGCGGCGTCGCCGCGCTCCTTTCGGTGCTGGGCGCCATGATCGGGACACATAAGCCCGCAAAAAAACGAATAAGAAAATAAAAAAGGATCTTGTATGATTTACACCGTAAAAAACGAAGGAAAAAAATATGCGTATGACAGCGCAAGCGGTGCTGTACTTGCGCTCAACAATCTCCAATATAAAATGATGGGTGCCATCGTTCCGCCCATCTCACCGGCCAGCCTTACGTCGCTTCGCTATGAGCTGGCAAAGTTCGATTCCAACGACATCTCGGACGCCTTTGACGCCATCTATGAGCTGGCGCAAAATGGAATTCTTTACGCCGAGGATGACGGTGTCATCCGTCTTATGGCATCGGGTGAGTACGCCTGCCCGAGCGAAGCTGTAGCATCGGCACTTCTTGCCAAGGCCTTTGAGGGCAAGAGCGAGGCAACCTTTGTCACCGTAGACGGTGACTTCTCCGCCGCCGCCAAAAAAGCGGCCGAGACGACTGGAACCAAGCTGACTTGAACAAAAGCTTAAAAAGCACCGCAAAGCGGTGCTTTTTCTTTATTTTTCCAAGGGAACGAGAGTCACCTCGGCCTCAAGACAGGTCTCGTCGGCACTATTTTTGGTCTTCATAAACCAGCCGCCATCCTCGCGCTTGCCGCGAAGAACACGGAGCGTTTGCTCATACGGAGCCTCGCGAAGGAAGGAAAGCGTCATATGACTCACACGGTTTTCCTGCATCCCCGGCAAAAAGTCGCAGAGCATATCGGGGTAGTGAGTGTTGTTCATATGCATATTGTAGTCAATATCACTGTAGGCAATACGCCGCTCCCCCGCCTCCTCAAGAGCAAAATCCTTGGGAATGTGGAAGCGCGTGGAAACGCCTTCAAGCGTTTCCTCCTCAAAGGGAAAACCGAAATCAAAGCGCTCCAGCTTGACGGGAAACTTTTTGGATAGGTCAATCAGCGCCCAGATCGAGGAGGCCTCGACCGCGACCTTGTCCCCGTCATAAAGGCGGAAATTTCGCACCGAGGAGTAGCCCCTGCCCTCGTTGACCCAGGTCTCCACCGTGATCTCGCGGAAGGGGGAGATGGGGGCATAAAAGTTGATGCCGATCTTAGAGAGAATAAAGGCGAGTCCGTCACGGTCGCGCACGTCATCCAGACTCTTGCCGACATGTCGCATATGTATACCCGAGGTCTCCTCAAGGTACATCAGAATAGCGCCGGGACGCAAAAAACGGTTGGCATCGGTATCGTGCCACCGTGTCTCAAAGGTTTGCTTGAAATACATATTTTTTCTCCTATATCCGGAAAATCTCAAAAAACATTATAAAATATTTTTAAAAACATTTCAAGTCCTATTTTTTAAGATTTTCCGAATTTGAAGCCTTTTCAGCCAATACCGCCCTGATTTTTCCCGCTATCCCCGCCACTTAGGCCAAAGCTGACGGCAATGGCCGAGTTGACCACGCTCATCACCTCGTCGTCAAGGTGACCCATCTTCTCGCGCAGGCGCCGCTTATCCAGAGTCCGCACCTGCTCCAAAAGCACGACCGAGTCCTTGGCAAGACCTGCGCGCTCCGCGTAAATATCGATGTGCGTCGGCAAATGCGTTTTGGTCATTCGGGATGTAATTGCCGCCGCGATCACCGTGGGACTGTATCGGTTTCCTATGTCGTTCTGAATGATCAGAACAGGTCTGAGACCGCCCTGCTCCGAGCCTACGACCGGGCTGAGGTCCGCATAATAAATATCGCCACGTTTGACACTCATTTTCTTTCCCTCCTTTGGGCATTTGATGCTTCGGTCACCCTATTGTTGCCGAACCTTCTGCTTCTTTAATCATCAATAACAGAATATTTCCTTCGACATTATTTTGTGAGGGAAAGGAAAAAATATGCGCGGAAAGAATTTTTCTTTCCGCGCATATACTATGAAATTATTTATCCGCCTTTACGGACTCCACGTAATGCTTGGCCTGCGTGGTAAACAACTCAAAGTAGCGGCCGCCCTTGGCCATAAGCTCCCCGTGTCTGCCCTCCTCCACAAGCTCACCGCCGTCAAGAACAATGATCTTGTCTGCTGACGTAGCGCTGGACAAGCGATGCGAGACAAAGATGGTCGTCTTATCCTTTCGCAGCTCGTCAAATTGCCTGTAGATCTCCTGCTCGGCAAGCGCGTCGAGCGAGGCGGTCGGCTCATCGAGAATCAATACATCCGAATTGCTATAAAAGGCGCGTGCCACCGAAAGCTTTTGCCACTGACCGCCCGAAAGCTCAATGCCGTCCTTTTCAAAAATACGCATAAGCGGCGTATCGTAACCGTTTGGCAAAGCCTCGATAAAACCGTCGGCATCGGCCGCCGCGGCCGCCGCACGCACGCGTTTTTCATCGTACGGCGCGGAAATGTCACCGAACATAATGTTCTCGGAAACACTGCACGCGTACTTGGTGAAATCCTGAAAGATGGTGCCGAAAATGTTGTATAGTTCCCCGGGCTTATAATTCCTCAAATCCACGCCATCCAAAAGAATGCGTCCCTCGGTTGGATCATACAAGCGCGTGAGCAGCTTGATAAGCGTGGTTTTTCCCGCGCCGTTAACGCCGACAAGCACCACACTCTCGCCCGCTTCGATTCGGAAGCTGACGTTCCGAAGCACCCGTCTTTCGGTTCCCGGATACGAAAAGCTTACGTTCTCAAACTCAACGGTATGCTTGCCGCGCTTGATCGGAACCGGCGTGTCCGCCTGTGCCTTGATGCTCGGCTTGGATTTCATAAAGGATATGAGGTTGTCAATAAACAGCGTCCCCTCGTATATGGTGGTCGATGTGGTGATCAGCGTGGCAATGTTGCTTGCGATTGAAACCAGCGCCCCCGTATACAGAGAATAATCACCAATCATATATCTTCCCTCAAACACGCGGTAGGCAACCAGAAGATAAAACAAGCAGTTGACCACGGCAGAAAGGATGGAAATGACCACCGCCCAGATGCTCTCACCGACGATAAGACGGTAAAGACCCTTATAATAATGGTCGAATACATTTTTATACTTTTCCACAAAGGTATTACCGAGATCAAAGATGCGTATCTCTTTGGCCGCATCCTTGTCAACAAGCACGCCGGAATAGTAGGTCATCTGTCTGCGCTCCTTGGAGCGGCCGCGCATATATTGGAAATTCTTTCGGCGGTAAACAAAGCTCACGATCGCCGAGGGTACGGACACCACCAGAATGCACAGGGCGGCCACGGGAAGCTCGCCCGCAAGGATCACGGCGTAACTGACAATGCCGATCACGGTGCTGACCGCCGAAAATGCAGAGGTCAGGATCATAATGGGACGATTGCCCGCCTCACGGTTGGCATTTTCCAGCTTTTCATAAAAGGAAGGCATATCGAACGCGCCAAGGTCGATCTCGCACGCCTTCTCCATAATCTGAAGCTTAACGTGCCGAACGACAAGCTCGCCCGCAATTCGGGTAACCGAGGTCTGAAGACGCCCCACCACGCGATTGAGGATCTGATAGACAAAGAGAAAGATCAACAGGAACATAATCGGCGAGCCCATAAACTCCGCCGTAAGCTGACCGAGCGCACGCGCCGTCACCAGGTTCTGCAGCTCGTTGAGTATATCCTTGGAAATAATCGAGCTGACGACCGGCATCACACCCGTGAAGACCGAAACGAAAAGAAGGAAAAACAGGATCCACGGGCCGGACTTCCACACCAGCGAAAATATGTAGAACAGGCGGTAAAAGAAGCCTCCGAGCAGTTCCCTGAGATATCTCGGAACATCCGAAAGCGATTTTGGCGGCTGAACCCGCTCATATTCAAAGCCCATCACCATATAGCCGGGCGACTTTTGGTTCATGCTGCTAAAGGATCTTCCCACAGGGGTACCTCCGATCGGATTTTTTCTTATTATAGCACATTTCCCTACCGTTTGTAAACCTACCGCATCACTTTTTTTCGTGCTTTTTGTAAAAATAACCAAAAAAGAGGATTTTTAGAGCCTAATTTTCTACCCTATGTGATTTTCACCAAAAATTCACGCTGAAAAATGTCACTTTTGTGTCTTTACAAAGCGGCGGTTTTGTGTTATAATACCCGTCGAGGCGATTTATGATGGGCCAATACATAGATCACTCATATCGGCACAACAGTACATCATTTCAAGCGAAATATCAATCTTATGATATCCGACCGCTAAAGTGATACGTGTTGTGCTTTTTTATTTTGTAAAATTTCTGAAAATCTATAGAAATTTTATTAAAACTATGATATAATAAGAAGAATAATATAAAAGCACCCCAAGAAAGGAAATAAAAATGCCTGAATATATAGAA
>CAJGDZ010000015.1 GCA_904502055.1 uncultured Clostridia bacterium
CAGTTGTCCTCGGACTCCTCGGTGGAGGCGCCCAGGTGAGGAATGGCAACGACGCCCTTCACGCCGAGAATATCCTCGGTGGGGAAGTCGGTAACGTAAGCCGCGATCTTGCCGCTCTCAAGGCCTGCCTTTACCGCTTCGGCGTCGACAAGATCGGCGCGCGAGAGGTTGATGATGCGGACGCCGTCCTTCATCTTGGCGATGGACTCGGCATTGATCATCTTCTTGGTGGTAGGCGTTGCGGGAACGTGGAGCGTGATGTAATCGCACGAAGCGTAGATATCGTCATAGGTGTTAGCGTGCGAGACGTGATGGTTGAGGTTCCAAGCGCCCGCAATGCTGATGTAGGGGTCACATCCCACGACCTTCATACCAAGGTGCGTGGCAATGCCTGCCACCATACCGCCGATAGCGCCAAGACCGATAACACCAAGCGACTTGCCCTTGATCTCCTGGCCGGCGAACTTGGACTTTCCGGCCTCAACGGCCTTTGCGACCTCGGTCGTACCCTCAAGGGTCTTTGCCCACTCGATGCCGCCCACGATGTCACGGGATGCCAGAAGCAGTGCGCAGATGGCAAGCTCCTTTACGCCGTTGGCGTTGGCACCGGGGGTGTTGAACACCACGATGCCCTCGGTGGTGCAACGGTCGATCGGAATGTTGTTAACGCCGGCGCCTGCGCGGGCGATGGCCTTGAGGTTCTTGTCAAAGACCATATCGTGCATAGCGGCCGAGCGAACCATGATCGCATCGGGCTCGGCAACGTCCGCGCCAATGGTGTATACTGCCTTGTCGAGCTCGTTCGTGCCGACGGCGGCGATCTTATTCAAAAGCTGTACTTTCATTGTTAACTCCTTACTTTTTGGGATTTGCTGCGGCAAATTCCTTCATAAAGGCAACCAGTGCCTCAACGCCCTCATAGGGCATAGCGTTGTAAATGGAAGCGCGCATACCGCCCACGCTGCGGTGACCCTTGAGGTTCTTCAGACCCTTGGCCGAAGCCTCCGAAGCGAACTTCTTATCGAGATCTGCGTCGCCGGTAACGAAGGTGACGTTCATCATCGAACGGCTGTCCTTCTTGACGGGGGCAATGTAGTAGTCCTGCGAATCCAGATAATCGTAAAGAAGGTTTGCCTTCTTTTCGTTGATCTTCTTCATCTCCTCAAGACCGCCCAGCTCGATGATCCAGTCGTACACAAGCTTTGCCATATAGATGGAATAGCAGGGAGGCGTGTTATACATCGAATCGTTGTCCGCCATGGTCTTCCACTCCAGCATGGTGGGCATATCCTCCTCGGCGTATTCCAGAAGATCCTCGCGAACGATTACCAGCGTAACGCCTGCAGGTGCCATATTCTTCTGCGCGCCGGCGTAGATCACGCCGAACTTGGAAACGTCGACCGGCTCGGAGATGATGCAGGAGGACAGGTCGGCAACCAGCGGAACGTCGCCCGTGTCGGGGATGTAGGGATACTTGGTGCCGTAAATGGTGTTGTTAAAGCAAATGTGAAGGTAAGCCGCATCGGGACGGATCATATCGCGCGTGATCGTGGGCACGTGATCGAAGTTATCGTCCTTGGTGGTGGCGATGCACTTGACGTCATAGCCAAGCTTCTGCGCCTCCTTGAAGGCCTTGCCCGAGAACTGACCGGAAACCGCATAGTCAGCCTTGCCGGTTCTCTTGATCAGGTTCATGGGGACAGCGGCAAACTGCGTGGATGCACCGCCCTGAAGGAAGAGCACCTTGTAGTTGTCCGGGATGTTCATGATCTTGCGAAGAAGTGCCTCAGCGTCCTGGATGATGGCTTCATAGTCCGGAGATCGGTGCGACATCTCCATAACCGACATTCCCGATTCTCCGTAGCAGACCAGTTCAGATGCTGCTCTCTCGAGTACGGGCAAAGGAAGCATGGAAGGGCCTGCCGAAAAGTTGTAAACTCTGTTCATTTTCGAACCTCCGTAAATATGTAATCGTCTCACAAAAAGACTCTACTATTATATAATGTTTTTGCGATTTCGTCAAGGTGTTTGCAAAAAAAACGGCAAATAAAACAAAAAAACCAAGCAGTAAGGACTACTGCTTGGAGATTTTTTAAGTAGAAAGGCCGGGGATGCGCTTGGCCAGCTTGTGATACTGAATGGCCTCGGCGATGTGTGCACCCTCAATAAGAGGGCTTCCCGCAAGGTCGGCAATGGTGCGTGCCACGCGGAGAACGCGGTCATAGCCGCGCGCTGAAAGTCCCATGGTCCTGTACGCCGCCGACAAAAGCGCCGAGGCGCTGTCCGACAGAATGCAATACCGACGAATGAGTGCGGAGTCCAGCATCGCGTTGCAAAAGATACGCTCGCTTCCCGCCGGGGCTTCGGGATCGTTTTTTATGCGGTCGACGGCAAATTTGCGCGCCGCGATCACGCGCTCGCGGATGGTGGACGAGTGCTCGGCGCCGTCGTCCTTGGCCGAAAGCTCCTCATAGGAGAGCGAGGGAAGCTCGATCTGAATGTCCACGCGGTCAAGAAGGGGACCGCTCAGGCGCGACATATAGCGCGCAACCTCCTCGGGGCGGCAGGTGCATTTGCGCGAGGGGTGACCGAAGTAACCGCAACGGCAGGGATTCATGGCGCCCACCAGCATAAAGGCGCAAGGAAAGGTAACGCGCCCGTTGGCTCTGGTGATGGTGATCTGCTTGTCCTCCAGCGGCTGGCGCAAGGAGTCGGTGATCTGCTTGGGAAATTCGGGAAGCTCATCCAGGAAAAGCACACCGTTGTGTGCCAGCGAGATCTCGCCGGGAAGCGGATTGATGCCGCCGCCCACCAAGGACACCGCCGACATGGTGTGGTGCGGTGATCGGAAAGGACGGGAAGACAAAAGTGAGGCGGAATTCCCCATTTTTCCGGCCACCGAATGAATCTTGGTTGTCTCAATGGCCTCGTCAAAGCTGAGCGGCGGAAGAATGGAGGGTAGGCGCTTGGCCAGCATGGATTTTCCCGTGCCGGGAGGGCCTACCAGCAAAATGTTATGTCCGCCTGCGGCGGCGATCTCCATCGCGCGCTTGGCGTATTTCTGCCCGCGCACGTCGGCAAAATCCAGGATTTCCTCCGTCTCGTTCGTGCCCGAGGCGGCGCTTGCCTGCGAAAGCGTTTTGGTTCCGTTCAGGTGCGCGATCAGTGCCTCCATGTTTTTGACGCCGTACACGGCAATGCCGCGCACAGCCGCCGCCTCGGCGGCGTTTTCCAAAGGAACGTAGATCTCCTTAAGGCCCGCATCCTTGGCGGCACAGCACATACACAGAATGCCGCGCACACCGCGGAGCTCACCCGAGAGGGAAAGCTCGCCGATGATGCACTTGTCGCCAAGTGAGACCTCACGCCTCACCACGCCGGCGTTGCGGAGAAGTCCGAGCAAAATGGCGGCGTCAAAGGCCGAGCCCTCCTTGCGGCGGTCGGCAGGGGCGAGGTTTACGGTGTGACAAAGGTTGGGGAAGCGGATTCCCGTATTTTCACAGGCGGTGCGAACACGCTCCTTGGCCTCCTTGACGGCGGTGTCGGGCAGACCGACGATATCAAAGGCAAATTTCTTTTGGCGCGAGTTGCACTCCACCGTGACGAGAAAGCCGTCGATGCCTGAGATGCCTGCGCTGAAAACCGATGAAAGCATAGTATTTCCTTTTGTGTTATTTGTTGTAGCCGTTGTAGCCGTATTTTTTGATGATCGTGGGGTAGTCCTTGTAGCAGATGTTCATATCCACGTCACCGGTCACGCCGTCGACGCTTCCTTCTTCGGTGTACTGCCACATATTGTACTGCTTGGCGTAATGATCGTCATCCTCGTCCAGGTAATGAGCCACCCAGGTCTCAAAGCGAGCGGTCAGATACTGGGGATCCATATAATAGTTGATGAAGTTTCGGTAGGAGTAAATGCCGGGGTAGAAGCCATTTTGCACCAGCAGCTCGCAATACTCGGTGCACATCTCCATCAGCGTTTCCTCGGAAAGCGATTTCTGGGAGGTGTCCTCGATATCCAGATAGATCGGATATTCAAAGGTCTTGTTTTTGAGTACCTTGAGCATAGCGGTGGTGTTGGTGATCAGGTCATCCACGCTTGTGTCGTAGGAGTAGATATATACGCCGATATCAAGCCCCGCTTCACGTGCGGCCTCGTAATATTCCTCAAATTTTTCGTCAGTGTTGGCTCGGCCGTTTCTCAGATATCCCGCGCGGAGAATGACGAAATCCACGCCATCCTCGGCAAGAGCCTCAAAGTCCACGGTCTTGTTGTGATAGGAAAGATCCACGCCACAGGAGAAGGCGGACTTTTCGTTTCCCTTGACGCCGGAGAAGAGGTTGCTGTGCCAGATGTAATCTCCGATGTAACTGAAGCCGCACTTGCAGGAGTAAACGGTAAAGCCGGGGTCCTTGAAGGTGGGGGCAGTGGTCTTGGGGGTGCAATCGTGTCCCGTGGGGGCGACGTAGGCGGTCTTATAGCTGTAGTCGCATTTCTCGCACTCGTACGTGGTATAGCCCTCGTTCACGCAGGTGGATGCCGTGACGGTGACGTCGAAATCGTGCGCCATGGAGGTGAAATCGGTCTTGTATTCGTAGTCACAGACGTTGCACTCGTATCGGTCGTAGCCGTCGGCCGAGCAGGTGGGGGCTACCGTGGTCTTGGAAAGGTTGTGCCCGTTGGGAACAACGAGTGCCGTGCGGTAGGAATAGCCGCAGGGGCAGGAATAGGTGGTGTAGCCCTCCTTGGTGCAGGTCTGAGGTGTGATCCTGGAGGTGAGCGTATGTCCGCTTGGCTCCTTGTAGTCTGCGCGGTATGTATACTCGCAAACGCTGCAGGCAAACTCGGTATAGCCCTCGTCGGTGCAGGTGGGAGCGGTCACGGTGGTGACCATCTTGTGTCCCGTGGGCTCCACGATGTCACTCTTGTAGGTATGTCCGCAATCGGTGCACGTGTGCAAGACGTAGCCCTCCAGCGAGCAGTCCGGTTCGAACTGCGTTTCGGTCAGACGTCTATGCTTACACTCGTCCGGATTGCTTGAGCGGCCGCAGGAAACGGTCATAGCGGCAAGCAAGCAAAGCAGGAGCAAAAGAAATATGCTTTTTTTCATCTTTAAATCCTTCCTGAAAGATATTCGTATTCAGTATACCATAATTCACCGGAAAACGCAAGGGCTTTGGGGTGGGAAAAGGGCATAAAAAAACAAAAAACCCTCAAAAGGGTTTTTTGTTTTGAATACTTATCTATTCTTGAAGCATTCGCTGCAGTAGACCGGACGGTCATCGCGGGGCTGGAAGGGAACCTGGCAGGTCTGTCCACAGCTTGCACATACTGCATCATACATCTGACGCGCGGTCTTGGCGCCGTTTGTTGCCTTGCGAGCATCGCGGCACGCCTTGCAACGCTGAGGCTCATTGGTAAAGCCCTTTTCAGCATAAAATTCCTGCTCACCGGCAGTAAAGGTGAATTCCTGTCCGCAATCCTTGCAGACCAATGTCTTGTCTTCGTACATGAGATACCTCTTTAAAATTTTTCGTGGCTTGTGCCACGTTAGTTACATATATAATACACACAAATTTTGAATCTGTCAAGGGTTTTGTGAAAAAAAATTAAATTTTTTTAAATTTTTTGTGATTTTTGGGTGTGCATGGGAATTTTTTTTACAAGGGGTGGCAAAAAGCAGCAAAATATGGTATAATGGGGGCAAGATTTTATCATCCCGAAGGAGATGTTATATATGTTTGAGACAGAAATTGCCGTAGTGGGCGCGGGACACGCCGGAATTGAGGCGGCACTGGCGGCGGCACGAATGGGACACGACACGGTGCTGTTTACCATGTCGCTGGATTCCATTGCCAATCTGCCGTGCAATCCGTCCATTGGCGGCACGGCCAAGGGAACACTGGTCTTTGAGATCGACGCGCTGGGGGGCGAGATGGGGCGCGCGGCGGACGCCGTTACGCTTCAGTCACGCACGCTCAATCTCGGCAAGGGGGCGGCGGTGCACTCCAAGCGCGTGCAGGCCGACCGTGCGGCGTATCATCTTTTGATGAAAAAGACGCTGGAGACCACCAAAAATCTTCGCGTGATCCAGGCGGAGATCGTGGACGTAAAAACTGAAACAAACGGAAATGGCAAACAAATTGTCTCAATTGTTACACAACTTGGCGAGGAGTGGGGCTGTAAGTGTGCCATTCTGTGCACGGGAACCTATCTGGGGGGACGCGTTTTTGTCGGGGATAAGAACTACGAAAGCGGTCCCGACGGCTTTCTTGCGGCCAAGGGGCTTACGGCGGCACTGGAACGTGAGGGCGTGCAGATGATGCGCTTCAAGACCGGAACGCCGGCACGCGTCAAGCGGTCGAGCATTGATCTTTCGGTGCTGGAGGAGCAGTGCGGCGAGCCATCGATCACCCCTTATCACGAGGGGCACGGTGAGGATTATTTTGATTCGCTAACACAGATTCCCTGTCACATCGTTTACACCAACGAGCAGACACACCGCATCATAAGAGACAACATCCATCGCTCGGCGCTTTATTCCGGGCAGATCCACGGCACGGGCCCGCGCTACTGTCCGTCCATTGAGGATAAGCTGGTTCGCTTTGCCGACAAGGAGCGGCATCAGCTTTTTGTCGAGCCGATGGGGCTGGACACCGAGGAGATGTATATTCAAGGCTTTTCCACCTCGCTTCCCACCGACGTACAGCGTGCGATGCTGGCTTCGCTGAAGGGATTTGATAAGGCCGAGATCATGCGGTATGCGTATGCGATCGAGTACGACTGTGCCGATCCGCTGGGCCTGTTACCCACGTTGGAATTCAAAAATATCAAAGGACTGTACGGTGCGGGACAGTTTAACGGCACTTCCGGTTACGAGGAAGCCGCGGCTCAGGGCCTTGTGGCCGGCATCAACGCGGCACTTTTCTGCGAGGGAAGAGAACCGATGATCCTGCCGCGCTCGGGCAGCTACATCGGAACCTTGATCGACGATCTGGTCATCAAGGGCACAAGGGAGCCCTACCGTATGATGACCTCGCGTTCGGAGTATCGCCTGCTTCTCAGGCAGGACAACGCCGACGAGCGGCTGACACCGATCGGCCACAAGGTGGGACTGATCGACCGGGAGCGTTACGCGCGTTTCCTGGAAAAGCAAAAGCAGATCGGAGAGGAGCAAAATCGGTTGGCCTCGACCTACGTTTCACCCGAGGGCGCGCGGGCGTTCCTGGAAAAGCAGGGAATGCCGCCGCTTGCAAGCGGGATTTCGCTGGCAGAGCTTCTGCGCCGTCCGGGGATCACCTACGAGGCGTTGGCCGAGATCGACGGGGGGCGCCCCGCGCTTTCGCGCCGTGTGTGTGAGGCGGTGGAGATCTCGGTGAAGTATGAGGGCTATATCAAGCGGCAGGTCGCTGAGGTGGCACGCCAAAAGAAGTTGGAGGACAAGCGGCTTTCGCCCGACCTCGATTATCACGCGATCAAGGGTCTGCGTCTGGAGGCGGCACAAAAGCTTTCGGCCATCCGTCCGCTGACCGTTGCCGAGGCCTCACGCATCAGCGGTGTCAGCCCGGCTGACATATCTGTTCTATTAATATATCTCAAATGAGACAAAAAGGCAGAATTTTCTGCCTTTTTTCTTTTTTAAATTTTGATTTGTCGGGGAGGGGAGACGTGTAGGGGGCTTTTTGAAAAAAGCCCCCTACGACCCCCAAAAACTTTTGGGAAAAAGAAATTTTTTTCACACAATAAAGTCTGCAAAAGCAATATCGAGAAAGGTTTTTCAAGTCATTTTGGTTCTTCACGCTAAAGCGTGAAGAACATGTATGCCACAAGTCACGAAGCGGATAAAGAGAGCTCGCTCTCTTTTCCGCATCGAGGCTTGCGGCACAAAATGACGTGTAGTTTGTGCAGACCCATTCAGCAAAAGTTTTTGCGGAGCTTTTTTCAAAAAGCGACCGTATCCCTAGCAGACAATATCTCACCGTTAAACTTCAATTTATGAATACAGCTCAGTGGCCAGGGTCATGAAGCGGCGCATGGCGCGATTGACGTATTTGTGCTTTTTGTATTCCATATAGAGTATTCTTGAGGCGTGGAGACTGCTCAGCTTATAATAGCGGATGTTCGCGTTTTCCGCCGTGCTTTTGATGAGAGTGTCGCTCAGAAAGGTCAGCCCCATTCCGAGACCGCACATATTGTAGGCGGTCATCAGCTGGTCAAGCCGAATGGTGGTCTTGTAGTTGACTTCGGCCTCGCTGAGAAGCGCTTTGGCAATATGGTGCATGCTGTTGCCCGGCTTGAGAAGAAGAAAGCTCTCCCCCTCGCACAATCGGAGGTCGACGGCGGGCGTTTCCGCTTGAAGATGCTTGCCGATGCGAATATCCGCGCTTGTCAGTGAGATGTCCGAAAGCCGCCCGTTGAGTGGATCTTTCGAGGGGATGGCCAGCAGGATGTTCTCGCGCAAGAGCGGCTCGCCGCGGATAAATTCCTCGTTGTAGGTGTAATCGAACACAATATCGACCTTATCCTCGATCACAAAGCTTTCCAGCTCCTTGGAGTTGGATTCGATCAAATTTACTTCAATACCGGGGTATAGGGCGGTGAAGCGCTCGATGATCTCCGAGAGCACAAAGGAGGAGATGAAATTGGCCCCCGCCACGGTCAGGCTTCCCGACAAAAGCGAGGTGATGTCCATGACTTGATTGCCAAGATCGGTCTTAAGCGCGTGTAAGCGCTCGATGGCGCGGATGTAGACCTCCCCCTCCTCGGTGAGCGAAAGGGAGGGCGTTCCGCGGTCAAAAATTTTGAATCCCAGACGCTCCTCCTGCTTTTTTACGGCGGCACTCAGTGCCGGTTGAGACACAAACAGACGATCTGCCGCGCGCGTGAAGCTTTTTTCCTTGTATACCGTATAGACGTATTCCTCATACTGAAACATAAAACACCTCATAATTGTTTGGTTATTACTCGGATACAAATATATGTATTTGATTATACCACACCTTCGTGCTATAATCAAGAGGCAAATGAAAAATGAGGAGAAAAAGTATGGTTTCAAACAAACTTTGCGATGTTTTTTCGGATATAAGAGGGGAGCTGTATTACCGTGCGCTGGAAAAGGAAGCGCAGGGAGAGAGCATTCTCAAGCTCAACACGGGAAATCCCGCCGCCTTTGGCTTTGCGATGCCCGATTCGGTGCGCCGTGCGCTTACCGCTTCGGTGGATGCGGCACTTGGCTATTGCGACCTTAAGGGCATGGCGGCGGCGCGTGAGGCGATCGCGGCGTATCATACCTCGCTTGGGGTGTGCGGCGTAACGCCCGGTGACGTGTATATCACCAACGGTGTAAGCGAGGCGGCCTACCTTGCGGTAACCGCGCTTTGCTCGGATGGCGACGAGTTTCTTGTGCCCGCCCCCTGCTATTCGCTTTGGGTCAATATGATCCGGCTGGCGGGCGGCAAGGCGGTCTTTTACGATTGCGACGAGGCGTCGGGCTGGCAGCCCGATCTTGCAAGCCTCCGCGCGCGGATCACGGACAGGACCAAGGCCCTGCTGATCATCAACCCCAACAACCCCACGGGCGCGGTGTATGACCGCGCGATCCTTGAGGAAATGTATAAGATCGCCGCGGAACGTGGCATTGTCATTCTTTCGGACGAGATCTACGACCGCCTGGTGCTGGACGGTGTGCCGCACACGCCCACGGCTACGCTGGGTGAGGACGTGCTCACCGTAAGCTTTAACGGACTTTCCAAGTCGCATTGTCTGTGCGGCCTTCGGTGCGGCTGGATGACGCTCAGCGGCCCCGAGGCTAAAAAGAGAGAGCTATCGAGCGCACTGACCACGCTCTCGTCCATTCGCCTTTGCTCGAATGCCCTGATGCAGCTGATCATCCCCGAGGCCCTTGCCGATACGGCGTACACGCGCTCGCTTGTGCTGGCGGGCGAGGGAAGGATCGCGGTGCAATCCAAGGTGGCGTTTGAGGAGCTGAATAAGATCGAGGGCGTTGAGGCGGTGAAAAACAGGGCCGCGTTCTACCTGTTCCCGCGCATCGATCTCGCACGCTTTGGGTTTGACAGCGACAAGGATTTTGCCATGCGGCTTTTGGAAGAGAAGAACATCCTTGTGGTGGCGGGAAGCGGATTTTATTGTGGGGATAACCGCCATTTCCGTATCGTGGCACTTCCGCGCGAAGAAGAGCTGAGAGCGGCCATCCGAAAAATCGGAGAGTTTTTAGATCAAAAACGCCGCTGATTTTTGGAAATAAAAAATAAAAGAAAAAATTTCAAAATAGGGCTTGACAAACGGGTAAGAATGTGGTAAAATAACTTCCGCTTGATATTGGGGCATCGCCAAGCGGTAAGGCAACGGACTCTGACTCCGTCATTACCTAGGTTCGAATCCTAGTGCCCCAGCCAAAAAAGAACGAAGCAGCTGCTTCGTTCTTTTTTTATTCAATCTAAAGAATTGGCATGGCATCAACGCGCTTGCGTGTTGTATGGAGTTGTCGTCAGACGTATGTCATCACGCGTCAGCGTGTATCTTTCCTTCGGATTGATGCCATACAACCCCTCGTGTTGATTACATACGCTCCTTCGTTGCAATTCCATACCGCAAAAAGTTGCGGATGCGGAACAATCTTTGTCTTGATTTGTTGATCGGATTGTGCTACAATATTTTTACATGATACCCTTAGAAAAGCGGAGGAATGCATATGATACGCGTTTTGGTATGGAATGAATTTCGGCACGAAAAAACACACGAGTGTGTGAAGGCTATTTACCCCGACGGCATTCATGAGGCGATCGCCGAATTTTTGGGTCGGGAAGAGGACATCGAGGTGCGCACGGCCTATCTGGATCAGGAAAACCACGGCATTACAAAGGAAGTCCTTGACGCGACCGACGTGCTGATCTGGTGGGGGCATATGGCTCACAATCAGGTCTCCGACGAGGCGGTGGCGCTGGTGAAGGACGCGGTGCTTGACGGTATGGGTGCTATCTTTCTTCACTCGGCGCATCATTCAAAGCCCTTTAAGGCGCTGATGGGAACCTCCTGCAACCTTACCTGGCGTGAGTCGGGCGACTCGGAGCTGCTTTGGGTCATCGATCCCGCGCACCCCATCACAAGGGGGATCGACCGCTTCTTTAAGCTGGAGCACGAGGAGACCTACGGCGAGCCCTTTGTCATCCCCAATCCCGACAAGGTGCTTCTGATCGGCGGCTATTCAGGCGGCGAGGTGTTCCGCTCGGGCGTGCTCTACGAGCGCGGAAACGGCAAGATCTTTTATTTCCAGCCCGGTCACGAGACCTTTCCCACCTTTAAGGTGCCGGAAGTGCAGACGGTCATCAAAAACGCGGTGCGCTTCGTAGCCCCCGCTTACCGCGCCAAGGTCGGCTGCCCGCACGTGCGGACGGTGGACGACCCCGACGGATACGTTCGATAAAAAAAGACTCACCCAAGCGGTGAGTCTTTTCTTTTATGAAATGGCTTCAGCGTGCTCGCTGTTATGTCTCCGGATCATCTGTTTTGAAACAAGGACGGTAAAGAGAAGCTGGAAGGCGAGCGTCAGGATCCAGGAGACGGGGTAGGAGAGATAAATGGTCTCGGGGGCGGGGAAGGCGCGGAATACCGTTTCGATCCAGAGAATGCGGAGACCGCACGCGCCGCAAAGCGAAATGATCATGGACGTGACCGAGCGGTCGAGCGCGCGGAGCGCACCGCAGAACACCTCCATAAGGCCACACAGGAAATAGGTAGAGCCGATGATCCACAGTCGCTGAAGGGCGGCCTCGGTGGACGCCTCGGTGGAGACGTACAGCGAGATCAGCGGATAGCGGAGTCCCAGGAGCAGCGCGCCGCTGATAAAGCCGATGGCGGTGACCAGAATGGCACTGTAGATGGACAGGGGCTTTATGTTTTTATACTTTCTCGCGCCTACGCTCTGGCCGATAAAGGTGAGTGCCACGTGATACATCGAGTTCATCGCGATATACATAAATCCCTCGATGCTGGCCGAGGCCGCAGAGCCTGCGACTACCGCGTCACCAAAGCTGTTGATCGAGGACTGGATGAGCACGTTGGAAAGCGAGAACAGCATACTTTGCAGTCCCGACGGAATGCCGATGTGGAGCATCTTTTTTACCTTGGCTCCGTGAATACGAAGCTCGCGCACAGACAGGTGAAGCACGCCGCCCTTGCGCATAAGGTGAACGACCGCCATACCGGCGGACAGATACTGCGAGGCAATGGTGGCCACGGCCACGCCGTCCACGCCCATATCGAATACCACGATCAGAAATACGTTGAGAACCACGTTGACTACGCCGGAGATGGCCAGGAAGATGAGAGGATGCTTGGAGTCTCCTGCCGAGCGCATCATAGCGGCGATGTAATTGTAAAGCATCGAGGCGGGTACGCCCAGGAAGAGGATCTTCATATACAACGTGGCGAGGGGGAGCACCTCGGGCGGTGTGTCCATCAGCGCCAGCATATCCCCGGAGAGAAAGAAGCCGACGGCGGCGATCGCAATGCCGCAGAAAAGCGAGAGAAGCACCGAGGTGTGAACCACCTTGCTTAGCTCGTCGGGCTCCTTGGCACCGACGTGGTGCGCCACGCACACGCCCGCACCGACCGACAGACCCATAAACAGGCCAAGGATGAGGTTGGTCAGCGAGCCGGTGCTGCCGACGGCGGCCACCGCAAGGTCACCGCGGAATTGCCCCACGACCACAAGGTCGGCGGCGTTATACAGGCATTGCAGAATACCCGTGAGGACGATGGGTATGGCAAATACCAGCATTTTTTTGAAAAAGGGTCCCTCGGTCATATCGACCGTCTTTTTGGTTTGCTGCATAATTCTCCTCATTTGAAAAATAAAGCTTACATGGGTAATTATATCACTTTAAATCAGAATGTCAAGGGAGAAAGATCGGGTTTTGGTTGCTTTTTTGCTTAAACTATGGTATACTTTATATATCCTGAAAAGTATGAAAAGGGGTAGGCTATGGCAATTATAACGATTGTTGGCTCGGGCATGATGGGCTCGGCGCTGGCATTTCCCGCGCGGGAGAACGGAAACGAGGTGCGGCTTGTGGGCACGCATCTGGACAGGGATATCATTGAAACGTGCAAGAAGGAGGGCAAGCATCCGAAATTTGACCGAGGATTCCCCGAGGGGGTAAAATATTATCCGATCGAGGAGCTGGACACGGCACTTGAGGGGGCGGACTTTGTCATTGGCGGTGTGAGCAGCTTTGGTGTGGCGTGGTTTGGCGACTGCGTTTTGCCGCGCATTAAGGACGGCACACCGGTTTTGACGGTCACCAAGGGGCTTTGGGACACCGAGGACGGGGAGCTTTTGACCTATCCCGCGCTTTGGAAGCAAAAGCTCAAGGCGCTTGGCAAGTCACTTCCGCTTTGCGCGGTGGGTGGCCCCTGCACCAGCTACGAGCTGGTGGCGCACGACCAGACCGAGGTCGCCTTTTGCGGCGACGATCTTTCGGTGCTTGCGTATCTAAAGGCGGCCATGCAGACCGACTATTATCACATTGGCATTACCACCGACGTGGTGGGCATTGAGAGCGCGGTGGCGCTCAAAAACGGCTACGCGCTCGGCGTGGCGCTGACCATCGGACTCAACCAAAGAAATTTCGGTGACGATACGCTCCATTTCAACTCGCAGGCGGCGGTGTTCGGGCAAGCGACCAAGGAGATGTACCGCTTGCTGGAGTTTCAGGGGGCGATGGCGCCCTATAATCTCGGCGTGGGACTTGGTGACCTTTACGTGACGGTGTACGGCGGCAGAACGCGCCTGATCGGCATTCTGCTGGGCAAGGGGCTTTCCATTGACGAGGCCAAGGAGCGCCTTTGCGGCGTGACGCTGGAGTCCTTGGTGGTGGCTGAGCGCGTGGCGCGAGCCATTCGTAAAAATATAGAAAAGGGAAGACTCTCGGCAAAGGATTTTCCGCTTTTGCTTCACATTGACGAGATCGTAAGCGGCAGAGGCGCGGTGAATATTCCTTGGGAGTCCTTCACGGATTGTCATTGACTGAATAGGAGAGATGGAGTATGAAAAAACTTTGTATCAAGCTGGTAAAGCCCATTCCGGGCGTGCTTTTGTCGGTGGCCATTGCGGCACTGGCCACCTTTTTGGAGAGCCTTTTGCCCATTCACGTGATCGGCGCGGCGGTGATCGCCATGTTCATCGGTATGCTTTGCCACCGTCCGATCAAAAGGGTCAAGGTCTTTGCGCCCGGACTGAAGTTTACATCCAAAAAGCTTTTAAAGCTTGCCATCATTTTGCTGGGACTTTCCCTCAATATCCGAACGGTGTTGAACGTGGGCAAAATGTCTCTTTCGGTCATGCTGTTTACACTTCTGACATGCTTTGGCGGTGGCTATTTTATCGGCAGGGCGCTGGGGCTCAACTGGAAGCTTTCCAACCTGATCTCGGCAGGCACGGGCATCTGCGGCGGCTCAGCCATCGCGGCGATCGCGCCCACCATTGACGCCGAGGACAACGACATTGCCTACGCGATGAGCGCGACTTTCCTTTTTGACATGGCCATGATCGTGCTGTTCCCCTTGATGGGACGCGCCATCGGGATGAGTGATGAGGCATTCGGTCTCTGGGCGGGTACGGCGGTGAACGACACCTCGTCGGTGGTAGCCACGGCGTACGCCTTTTCCGAGGCGGCCGGTGACTTTGCCACGATGGTCAAGCTGACACGTACGCTGGCCATCATCCCGACGGTGCTGGTCTTTGCACTTATCGCGCTTCGCATCAAGCGGAAGGAGGCGCTGGCGAGCGCCGAGGATCCCTCGGCCTTAAAGGCCAACTTCAAGCTGACCAAGATCTTCCCCTGGTTCATTCTCGGCTTTCTGGCGATGGCGGCGGTGGCCAGCATCTTTGTCATTCCCGCGCCGGCCGTGGCGGTTACAAAGAGGATCAGTAAGTTCCTGATGGTGTGCGCGCTGGCCGCGATCGGCGTCAATACCTCGTTTGCCGATATGAAAAAGGCAGGTGTGCGCCCGATGCTGCACGGATTTATCATTTCCGCGCTTGTGGTCGTGGTCGCGCTGGTCGTGGAGATCGGTATGGGTATTGTCTGAAACAAAGCCCCGAAAACCTTTAGGTTTTCGGGGCTTTTCTTTGGCAAAATTCTTGACAAAGATGTAACAAAGAGGTATAATATTTCTATATTCTATATGCTTTTTGGAGGATAGGCTATGAACATACTGGCAATCGGTGCACACCCCGATGATATTGAGACCTCTTGCGGCGGTACTCTCGCGAAATACGCGAAGATGGGTCACAAGGTCTTTACCGCAACGGCAACCAACGGAAACGTCGGCTCGTCCACGCTTTCGATGGAGGAGATCGCCCGCATCCGTAAGGAGGAGGCAAGACGCGCGGCGGCTGTGATCGGCGCGGAGTACGTTTGCCTCGATTACGATGACGAGATGTTTTTTGAGGACAAGACGGCGAGACTCAAGTTTATCGATCTGGTCCGTTACTGCAAGGCGGACGTGATCCTTACGCACAACCCCGAGGACTACAATCCCGACCACGAGCTGACCAGCAAGATCATCAACGATATTGCCGTAATGATCCCCGTGGCCAAGATTGAGACGCCCAACAAGCCCTATGACAAGATTCCGATCATTGCCTATTTTGAGCCGGTGAACGGTCTTGGCTTTGTGCCCACTGAGTACGTGGACATTACCGATCACATCGAGACCAAGATCGAGATGTGCCGTTGCCATCAGAGCCAGATCAGCTGGATGCAGGATAACTATAAGGATACTATGGCGGACAAGGATTTCTTTGAAAACTATGAGATCATCGCCCGTTACCGCGGCATTCAGTGCGGCGTGCAGTACGCCGAGGGCTTCCGCATGGCAAACGATGCCTTCCGCGTTGTGCCTTACCGCATTCTTCCCTGATGAAGACCTACGAAAAGACGCATGAGGTGCTCGGAAGGCTGCTTTTTGCCGAGGAGGGCAAGATCACGGTCGGCGTGGCGCTGGACTTCGGTCTTCGCATTTCCTACCTTTCCTTTGACGGCAGCGAAAATCTGTTTTTCGAGCAGCCGACGGAGATGACCGAGCTCAGCACGCCCGAGGGCTGGCGCGTGCGTGGCGGACACCGTCTGTGGCTGGCACCCGAGGGATCGTACGATTATTATCCCGACAATGACCCGGTTAAGGTCGAGGTGCTGGCGGACGGATTGCGTCTGTCGCAAGCAAACGATCCGTGGCTGTGTGCCGAGAAGACAATGGAGATCCGTTTTTTGCCCAAGAATACGCTGGAGGTTCGCCATTTGGTAAAAAACACCGACACGGCGGTGCGGCGCGTCTCGCTTTGGGGTGTCAGCTCCATGGCACCGGGTGGTGTGGAGTACATTCCGATGGCGGTGCGTGATGGGGGAAGCGACCCCAACCACGTGTTCACCACGTGGGACTATACGAGCCTGGGTGACGAGAGAGCAACCTACGAAAGGGATCTCATCACGCTTGATCATTATGCCACGGGAAAGAAATACAAGATCGGAGTCGGACACCCGATGGGAAGCGTTCGTTACGTGAACCTTGGCGTGGTGTTTGAAAAGCTGCTGGACGTAAAAGCGGGGGCGGAGTACCCCGACGGCGGTGTTTCGTTTGAGACCTTTCTTTGCGACCATATGGTCGAGGTCGAAACGCTCTCGCCGCTGACGGATATCGGCGCGGGCGAGACCGCTGCCTATTCGGAATTCTGGAAATTGACAAAACAAGGAGATAGCTATGAAACTTAAAATTGCAACCGTTGCTCTGGCGCACCCCTTTGAGGTGGGCTATGAGGAGGCAATGCCGCTTTTGAACAAGACCTCGGAGATGCTTGTGGCCGAGGGCATCGCCTGTGAGAACGTGGGCGTGGTCATGCACGATCTTGACACCGTGCGCGCCGCGGCTGAGGGGCTGAAGAAGTCCGATGCCGACGTGCTGATGATCTGCATCGCGACCTGGAGTGAGGATCATCACCTGCTTGACCTGCTTTCCTACGTGGATATGCCGCTGATCTTGCGTGCGTATCCTGCGTTTGATACCGGCTCGCTTTGCTGCGCCCATCAGATCGGTGCGGTGTTCCGCGATATCGGCAAGACCTGCGAGTTTATCTACGGCGAGCCCGATGACGCTTCTTGCGCCAAGGAGACGCGCACCATTGCGACGGCGTATGCGCTGAGAAACAAGATGAGCAAGGTTCGTGTGGGTGCCATCGGCGGACGTGTCAAGGGCATGACCGAGATCGCGTACGACGAGTTTGCCATCAAGCAGAAGCTGGGCGCGCGTGTGGTAAATCTTGATGAGAAGGAAATGACCGCCAAGGTGGCCGAGATGTCGGACGCGGCGGCCGAGAAGTTGCTGGCCGAGAAGGCGGACGTGCTCCGTCCCTGCAAGGTGACCTCCACAAAGGAGTCTATGCTGGAGTCCATCAAGTACTACGCGGCGCTGAAGGAGCTGGCCAAGGAATACGAGCTTGAGGCGCTTTCGGTCAAGTGTTACACGACCTATATGGGTAAGATCTGCCTTGGTTACTCGCTTTTGGCTGAGGAGGGCATCGTTGGCTCGTGCGAGGGTGACGTAACAAATGCCCTTACGATGAAGCTGATGTATGAGCTGAGCGAAAAGCCCATCAACAATACCGACCTTTTGTATCTGGATGAGAAGGCAAACACCATTCTCTTCGCGCATTGCGGCTCGTCGGGCTTCTCGATTGCCGAGGGTGAGGTTGAGCTTTCGCCCGTCCGTTTGGCTGAGACCGGTGTTTGCACCAAGTTCCTTGTGAAGCCCGGAAAGGTGACGGCAGTCAACATCTGCGGTCACGGCGACGATCTTCGCCTCTCCATTATGGTGGGCGACGCGGTGCCCTGCGGTATGGAATTCCCCGGCAACCCCGTTAAGATCAAATTTGACAGATCGGTTACCGAGATGAACAAGGAGATCATGAAGAACGGTATCGGTCACCACTGGATGGTGGCCTATGGTGATTACACCGAGGAGCTTCGCTACTTCTGCAAGATCAACGGCATCAAAATGTACGAGGTATAAAAGCAAGAGGCTGAGTCAAATGACTCAGCCTTTTTCAAATTTTGATTTGTCGGTGTGTTTTCGTTGGCTGGGGATACGGTCGCTTTTTAAAAAAAGCTCCGCAAAAACTTTAACTGAATGGGTCTGCACAAACTACACGTCATTTTAGACGGGAAGCCGCCGCGGCGGCTTTCCGTCAGCGCAAGGTCGGCAATCCGACAAAGAGAGCTTGCTCTCTTTTC
>CAJGDZ010000016.1 GCA_904502055.1 uncultured Clostridia bacterium
CATGTAGAGCACCTCGTCGGTGACGCGGTGTACGGGCTGGCCGTCCTCACCGATCTCGTGAACCACCTTACGGTAGGGAGCTTCGATGAAGCCGTAGTCGCTGATACGGGCATAGGTGGTCAGATACGAGATCAGACCGATGTTGGGTCCTTCAGGGGTCTCAATGGGACACATTCTTCCGTAGTGCGTATAGTGAACGTCACGCACGTCGAAGGATGCGCGGTCACGCGAAAGACCGCCGGGACCGAGTGCCGAAAGACGTCTCTTGTGCGTCAGCTCGGCAAGCGGGTTGTTCTGGTCCATAAACTGCGAAAGCTGAGAGGAACCGAAGAACTCACGGATAACAGAAACCACGGGACGGATATTGATGAGCGCCTGAGGCGACAGCTTCTCGTTGTCCTGCGTAGCCATTCTCTCCTTGATGTTCTTGTCCATCTTGGCAAAGCCGATGCGGAGCTGGTTCTGAAGCTGCTCACCCACGCTGCGGATACGGCGGTTACCCAAATGGTCAATATCGTCAACACAGCCCACGCCGTGCGTCAGATTGAAGAGATAGTTGATCGATGCGAAGATATCATCCTTGGTGATGTGCTTGGGGCAAAGCTCAGAAATACGCTCGCGGCACTTCTCCTTGATGGCATCAATATCGCCGCCGCACTCCTCGGCAATGGCAACAAGAACGGGCGTGCTTACGCGCTCACGAATGCCGCAATCGGCAAGATCCGTTCCAATAATATACTGAGGCTCAATGGTGTTGTTGGAGATTACGCGAACCGTCTTGCCATCCACCGCAAGATCCACCTCATTGACAGCGGCGCGCTCCATAGCGGCAGCGTCCTCTGCGCCAATCAAGGTACCGGCTGCGAAAAGAACCTCGCCGGTCAGGGGGCTGACTACGTCGGAAGCCAGCGTTTGGCCAACGATACGTCCGGAAAGCGCCAGCTTCTTGTCGAACTTGTAACGTCCAACGGGCGCGATATCATATCGTCTCTGGTCAAAGAAGCAGTTGGAAAGCAATGTATGGGCCGACTCGACCAGCGGAGGCTCGCCGGGACGAAGCTTCTTGTAGATCTCCTTGAGGGCCTCGATGCCGACAGCCTCGCGGCTGCGCGCGGAAAGATCCTCGCATTCATCCTTCTCAAAGGTGATGGCAAGCTTTTCCTCCTCACCGAAGATCTTGTACACATCCTCCTTGGTCTCGATGGTAGAGCGATATTCGGTGGGCTTACCCTTAACCACATTGCCCACGGGCTCAACGCCCAGAGCGCGGATCAGGAGGGTAACCGGAACCTTACGCACCTTATCGATACGGACGTACGATACGCCGTTGATATCAATTTCATATTCGAGCCATGCGCCGCGGTACGGGATCACCTGCGCAGTATAGGTCTTCTTACCCGACTTATCAAAAGCCGAAGCATAATACATTCCGGGCGAACGAACGATCTGCGATACGATAACACGCTCCGCACCGTTGATCACAAACGTACCCGTCTCGGTCATGATCGGGAACTCACCCATGAAAATGTCCGTCTGCTTTACCTCACCCGTCTGCTTGTTGGTGAGTCTCACGTTCACCTTCAGGGGCGCGGCATAGTTGGCCTCCCTGTCCTTGCACTCCTCAACGGAATACTTGGGCTTGGAGTCCAGAGAGTATGAAAGAAACTCGATAGACAGATTGCCGGAAAAGTCTGTAATCGGGGACACCTCATGCAGAACCTCATCCAGACCCTTCTCCAGAAGCCACTTGAACGACTGCGTCTGAATCTCGACAAGATTCGGCAGATCGATCGTGTTCTTCGTCTTGGAAAAGCTCATTCTTACGTTTTTGCCAAGTCTTTGCTCTTTCACGTTGACCATTAAACAATCACTCCATTCACAGTAGTAGTTTTCCGAAAAACGGAAAACTCCGGGGCTACCTTTTTCACCCTAATATATAATAGGATGCGTTTTTTCGCCATTCTGCCCACCGACATTTGGGCAGAGATAGCAATTATAATGCAGTTTAATATTTTACCATATGTTCCGCATATTGTCAAGAGTTTTTTTCAAATTTCTTGTATTTTTTTAAAAAACCTCAAAAAATCTTTTTTTATTTTTTTGAACTTTTTTTCAAAAACCTATTGCAAAACCAAAAAAAGTGTGGTATATTATCATCTGTATGGACGAATACAGCGACACACCCTCTCAGGTGTCGTTGTTTGGACTTATTTTTGAAAAGAGGGAGATGAAAACACATGCCTAACATTAAAAGCGCTAAGAAAAGAGTAAAGGTTACCGAGGCAAAGACGCTTCAGAACAAGATGTTCCGTTCTCAGCTCAAGACTGACATCAAGAAGTACGAGGCTGCTCTTGCTGCAGGTGATGTTGAGCTTGCAAAGGAGACCTACAGAGCAGCGGTTAAGAGACTTGACCGTGCATGCGCTCGCGGTCTTATGCACAAGAACACGGCCGCTCACAAGAAGAGCGCCTTCACCAAGAAGCTGAACACCCTGGCGTAAGCCTTAGAAAAATGCGAGAACACAACGTGTTCTCGCATTTTTCTTTTTTGGCCCGTTTGCTCCGAACCCCCTCTTCTTTCCATTTTCCGTTATACACCTATACGCCCTCTCTTTTCCCAAGCAGGAGAAGTTCATTTTTTCTCTCCCTCTCGCATAGAATACCGAGAGAGGAGGCGATGAAAACGGAATACAAGCAAAATTCTCACACAATATGCCTCCGTATGGACGGCGTCACACTCGTACGCGGCGTTTTCCGCTACCCGCGTTTTGAGGCGTGCGACCTTTACGGTGAGCTGGCTCAAAACGCCGAGGATTGGCTGCGCACCTCCCTGCTTGCGCAAGCCTCGGAGGAATACAGCCAAGATCCCTCCCCCAAGAAATGCTTTTGCTTCCCTTTTTACGAATATCGCTTTGAGGCGCAGATCACCCGGGAAACCGATCGGGAGATCTCGGTCTCGCTCCGCGTTACCCTTGCACGAAAAAGCAGCACAGACGCGCTCTCAAGCTGCGAGATCCTCGACCGCCTTCGTCTGCCCGACCTCGCACCTCTCCCACCGAAGCGAAAAAAGCACAGACATTAAGTCTGTGCTTTTTCTATATACTCCACGAGATCGGCGATCACGCCCTCGTCATTGGAGCAAAGGCAGAGATCGGAGATATCCTTAATGCCCTGCATAGCGTTTGACGGGCAGACCGCCACGTCGGCGGCGCGCAGAATGGAGAAATCGTTTTCAAAATCACCGCAGGCATAGATCTTCAGCTCCTTGCCCCCTGCGCGGTAATGTGCACGAAAGGGCTCCACCATCGACGCCTTGTTCACGCCCTTCATCTGCATCTCCAAAAGATGCGCGCTGGAGCAGTTAAACTCAAAGCGATCGGGAAATTTGCGTTCGATCGCCTCGCGAATACGCGGCACAACGGTCGCGTCATCGGTAAAGACCATTTTGTACCAGCCCTCATGCGTCCAGGTAGCAAACGGCGCAATGGTCTTTTCATCAATGCCGTAATCCACGATCTGCGAAATGGCCTTGACGTCGGTCTCATCCATCAAAAAGCCGCCGCGGAAGGAAATGCGCATACTGGCGCTCGGAAACAGTCCTCGCACGTACGCCATCGCCTCGTAAGCGAGATCGCCGTCCATCACGATCTCCGAGAGCACTTTTTCCTCTTCAAAATCGTACAGATAGGTGCCGTTGCAAAGCACTGCGGGCGCGTTGACCAGCTTGTCCACGTTATGTACCATCTTGCCCAGACCGTAGTGCATACGGCCTGTCGAAAGCGAGAAAAGTCCGCCCTCGCTTTTAAAATATTCAATTGCCCGAACGTTTCTCTCCACCATTCGTCCGCCGCGGCCCAAAAAGGTACCGTCAAGGTCCGTCAGAATGGCAATTCCGTCAAATTTTCCCATACGAAGTTATTATTCCACCGTTTTTCTAAGTTTCTCTATCAAAGTCTTCATATTCTGCGAAAGCTCGCAGGAAAAAGTCATATTTTCGCCCGTACGCGGATGAATGAGCGATAACTCCGCCGCAAACAGACATTGACCGCAGATCAGGCTCTTATTTTCCTTCTCAAAGCCCGTTTTACCTCCGCCATACGTCGCGTCTCCAACCAGCGGATGCCCCAGATGCGCCATATGCACACGGATCTGATGCGTGCGCCCCGTTTCCAGAACACAGCGCACAAGGCAAAAGCCGCGATAGCGCTCCAGCACCTCATAATGCGTCACGGCTCGGCGCGAAAAGCCCTGTGAGGGCGAAAGCACCGCCATTTTTTTGCGGTCGGTGGGGTTTCGTCCGATCGGCGCATCCACCGTTCCCTTATCCTCGCGAAGGTTTCCCACCGTGAGGGCATAATACACGCGGCTCACCGTGTGATCCTTCAGCTGTGCCGAAAGCTTAAGATGCGCGGCGTCGTTTTTGGCAACCACCAAAAGGCCACCCGTATCCTTATCGATCCGATGCACGATGCCGGGGCGCATCACACCGCCCACACCCGAAAGCGAGCCCGAGCAATGGTGCAAAAGCGCGCTCACAAGCGTCCCGTCGTAATTTCCCGCGGCCGGATGCACCACCATCCCCTCGGGCTTGTTGACCACGATGATGTCGGAATCCTCATATATAATATCCAGGGGAATGTCCTCAGGCTTTGCGTTCATCGGAACAGGCTCGGGAATATCCACCTCCACAAGCTCACCGCCCGCCAGTTTTAAATTCTTGGCGGCACTCTTTCCGTTCACCAGCGCCTGCCCTGCCTCGATGCGCTTGACAGCCGCCGAGCGCGTCATGTCTCCCCGCTCACTGATAAAGACGTCCAGACGCTTTCCCGCGTCCTCCGCCTCCACCGTCAAGGTCAATCGCTCAGCCATTGTCTTTTTTCACCTTCTCCTCCCGATACTCACGAAGAATATCCAGGAGCAGATATACAAACAGAATGCCCGCACCGACGCACACAAACGCGTCAGCGACGTTGAAGATCCAGCGCCAGATATTGGGGAACAGACAAAAGTCAAAGAAATCAACCACCGTGCCGCCCCCAAAGGTGTCGCCGTAAAAAAGACGGTCGATCATATTTCCGATGCCGCCGCCCGCGATCATAGCAAGTGGGATCCACATAAGCTTTTGCTTCGGGCGGAACTTGATCAGATAAAAGATCACCGCCGCAATACCGACCGTGGACAGAACGAGAAAGACCCACCGATGCTCCGCGAGCATACCGAAGGCCGAGCCCTCATTCCGAATATAGGTAAAATGAAACACGTTCGGCCAAAACGCGACCGACTCGTGAAGCTCCATAGTAAGCATCACGATCCACTTGGTAGCCTGATCCAGTGCCACCACGCCCGCGATCACCAAAAAATACAGCCACATAAAACTCTCCTGTTTGAAAACGGACTGCCGCCTTATTTAGGCTAAAGCAGTCCGTTTTTCTTTTTATTTACGCCTCGATAATGGCGCGGCACTTATCGCAAAGGAAGCCGCCCTCCTCGTCGTGCGTGCCCATAGTCGAATAGCTCCAGCATCTTGCGCACTTCTCGCCGTCTGCAGGCTCTACCTTGACACCAATGCCGGAAACCGTCTCATTAAACACGCCGTCCGGTGTCTTTCCGAGCACAAGCGATGCTCCCGAAACGATGTAGACCGTGGGAAGCTCTGCGCCAAAGCCCTCAAGAAGCTTATAGGTTGCCTCGTCCTCGGTGTAGATGGTGATCTTGGCATCCAGCGACTTACCGATCTTCTTCTCGGCGCGCGCCAGCTCCAGCGCCTTCATCACATCGTCACGAAGCGCGAACTGATTGTTCCAGCGCTCGGTGATCTCGGAGAAGCAGAGTGCCTCGTCAAAGGCAGGCATCTGGTTGAGGAATACGCTCTCGCGCACGTCGGCTGCCGCGTGCGGCATAGCCTGCCAGATCTCCTCGCTCGTGAACGCAAGCAGAGGCGCGATCAGGCGCGTCAGCGCGTTCAGTACCAGGTACATCGCGCTCTGTGCGCTTCTTCTGGCAAAGCCGTCCTTCTTGCCCACGTACACTCTGTCCTTGGTAATATCGATATACAGCTTGGACAGGTTGGTCGTGCAGAAATTGCAAACGTCATGATAGATGACGTGGAATTCAAAATCGTCATAAGCGCGGCGCGCGGTCCTTGTCAGATCGTTGATGCCCGAAAGGATCCACTTGTCGATCTCATACATATCCTCAATGTCCACAAGATCGGTGTCGGGATTGAAATCACCAAGGTTAGCCATAATGATACGCGCGGTGTTACGGATCTTACGGTAGGCCTCGGACAGCTGCTTGAAGATATTGTCCGAAACACGAACGTCCACGCGGTAGTCACTCGATGCCACCCACAGACGGACAAGATCCGCGCCGTACTTGGAGATCATCTCCTCGGGAGCCACCGAGTTGCCCAGCGACTTGTGCATCGCCTTGCCCTCGCCGTCAACCACCCAGCCGTGGGTCAGAACCGTCTTATAGGGAGCGCCCTCACCCTTAGCACCGACAGCGGTCAGAAGCGACGACTGGAACCAGCCGCGGTACTGGTCGGCCCCCTCAAGATACAGGTCTGCCGGCCACTTGAGGCCTTCCTTGTTTTCGATGGTAGCAAAATGGCTGGAGCCGGAGTCAAACCAACAGTCCAGAATGTTGGTCTCCTTGGAGAAGTGGGTCTTGCCGCACTTCGGGCAAACAAAGCCCTTCGGCAGAAGCTCAGTTGCCTCCAGGTCGAACCAGGCGTTGGATCCCTTTTCGCCGAACATGGCGGCTACGCTTTCGATGGTGTCCTCGTTGCAGATCACCTCGCCGCAGTCCTCACAGTAGAAGACCGGGATAGGAAGACCCCAATGACGCTGACGGGAGATACACCAGTCGGCACGGTCGCGAACCATCTGCTTGATGCGCTCGCCACCCCACTCGGGAAGCCACTGTACGTTGTTACAAGCCTCAATGGCCTGATCCTTGAAGGCCTCCACCGAGCAGAACCACTGCGGTGTGGCACGGAAAATGATGGGCTGCTTGCAGCGCCAGCAGTGAGGATACTCGTGCTCGATCTCCTCGGAGGCGAACAGCGCACCGCTCTCCTTCATATCGGCCAAAATGGCCTCGTTGGACTCGGCGTAGTACATACCGGCAAACTTGCCCGCATCCTTTGTCTGATAGCCGCGGTCATCCACGGGAACGATAACGTCGATGTTGTAGCGGCGGCAGGTCTGGTAGTCGTCCGCACCAAAGCCGGGTGCGGTGTGAACGCAGCCCGTACCGCTGTCCATGGTAACGTAGTCGGCATTGACCACGATGGACTCACGGTCGATAAACGGATGCTTAGCCGTCATAAACTCAAATTCCTTACCCGCCATCGAGCAAACGACCTCAAACTTGTCAATGCCGCCCTCCAGCATGGTCTTGTGCGCCAGTGCCTCGGCCACGATGTAGGTCTCGCCGTTCTCGGCCTTGACCGCCACGTAGGTCTCATCGGGATTGAGCGCAATGGCAAGGTTGCCGGGAAGCGTCCAGGTCGTGGTCGTCCAGATGATGAAGTAGGTCTTGCTAAGGTCGCACATCGAAAGCTTGCCCTTGTCATCCTTTACGGCAAACTTGACGTAGATCGAGGTACACTTGTCGGTCTGATACTCGATCTCCGCCTCGGCCAGAGCCGTCTCGTCATGCGGGCACCAGTAAACGGGCTTAAGGCCCTTGTAGATATAGCCCTTCTTATACATTTCGCCGAACACCTGTACCTCGCGCGCCTCAAACTCGGGAGCCATAGCGAGATAGGGGTTCTGCCAGTCACCGGTTACACCCAGACGGATAAACTGCTCACGCTGAATGTCCACGAAATCCTGCGCGAACTTATGGCACGCGCTGCGGAACTCCGAGATGGACATCTTCTTGCGGTCCAGCTTATTCTTTTTGATGATTGCGCTCTCGATCGGCATACCGTGGTTATCCCAGCCGGGAATGTACGGCACGTGATAGCCGCCCATCGACTTGGACTTGTTGATAAAGTCCTTGAGGATCTTGTTCATCGCGGTACCCATATGGATATTTCCGTTCGAGAAGGGGGGGCCGTCGTGAAGCACGTAGAGCGGCATACCCTCAGTCGCGTCCAGCATCTTATGATAAAGATCGATCGAATCCCAATACTTCAGCATTTCCGGCTCGCGTGTGGGCAGATTTGCCTTCATCGAGAAGCCGGTATTGGGCAGATTCAAGCTGCTTGTGTAATCCTTTGCCATTGTCTTATGACTCCTTTGTTTCTGTCAATCAAATATATTGAGCCGCCCGTAAGCGGTATCTTCCTTTTTTGGTTTGCTCGGACACGTCCTCGATCACATACTTCCCGTGTCCGCGGACGCTGATCACCGCGCCCTCCTTCGGCATTTTATCGTTTCGCTCGCACACCTCGTAGTCCAGCTCGACCATTCCCTGCCGTATGAGCTCCTGCGCCTTCTCGCGCGAGGTGCCGACAAGAGACGAGACGATGCTGTCCAATCTCGGCGAGGCCACGGTATCGCTGATGGGTCGCATTTGCCTCTCCACGCGGAAATCGTCACCAACCTCCACGCGCCTTACCTTCACCGTGTCGCTTCCGACCTTTTTCAGCTCCTGCCAAATATAATCCGCCATCGCGCCGTCACAAAAAACGACCGCACGGTGCTCATCCTCCACAACGATGTCACCCAGCTTATCACGCTCGATGCCCAGTCCCAGAAGTGAACCCAGATAATCGCGATGCGAAAGCTTGCGGTAGCCGCTCCCCTCAACGGAAAGCACACACACCGCCGACGCGGATAAGTCGGGAAACAACTCCCGCACTCCCGCCGCCGTATACACGCCATCCTCTCTCGCGAGATACTCGGGAAAAACAAACAGACGGTTTCTTTCGCTTCCGTCATAGCCGCCGTAAAAAGCGTATGCGACGTCGCCCGCGCTCTGCCTTAACTCCTCCAGCGCATAATGTTGCTCGCGGGGGGACAAAAACGGGCTTGCCGAGGGCTCATATCTCTCGGCCCTCCGAAGCATATCCCTGATACGCGCCTCAAGCAAGGCGCGATCGGCATCCCTCTCCATCATACGAACAAGAGCGTGGTAAAGTGTGACACGGCGGTCTGCACCATACCCAGAAGAAGAAAGGCGATTACGAAGGAAAAATCGATCGGCGAATTCCGAAAAAGCGCAAAGCGCTCAAAGATCGCGCGCACCGGTACTACCAACGGCTCGGTCAGCATATACACGATGTCCATCCATTTCATGCCGTCAAGCGCCGGGATCCAGGACGCGACGGCCCGCAGGAGCATCGCGATCTCCAAAACCCAAAGCAACAGGGTCACCAGCCTTGTTGCCATATATAAAACATACATAAAACGCTCTCCTTAGAATAGCCTGAATGGGCTTCCCCATAACACGAAAGGTGGGGCTGTTGCGCTTGTCAACAGCCCGTATTCGGTTTCAAAAATTATTCGCCCTGCGACTCCTCTTCCTCGTCACCGATGACCGAGGGAGATACCACGACCGTGGTTTGGGATACGTTCTTCATATTGCCGTGAATGACGTAAAGAACACCCATCAAAAAGTCCATAAAGCGGATCATCTCGACGTGCTCAAGAGCCTCCACGTTCAGAACCACCGTGCTTCCGGCGATCAGGCTGTCTGCCACCTTGGTTGCCTCGCTGTAGCTCTTGGGGGCCATAACCTTAAGCGAAACTGCCGCCTCATTGATGCCGCCAAACGCGTTCTTCGGCTCCTCGCGGACAACCTCCTTAACGTCGCTGTCATCCACCTCAACGTTGCCGACCTCCTCGACTGCCTCCTCTTCGGCGGTGTCGTAACCGTCGGAATAGTAGGAATCGTAGTAGGAATCCTCGTCCTTTTTCTTGCCAAAGCCCAACTTGATAGCCATGTTAACCTCCAAAATGTATAATTATTTTTCAAACAGTTTCCGTCCAACACGAACGGCCGTTGCCCCGGAGGCGATGGCCTCCTCAAAGCTGCCGCTCATCCCCATCGACAAAATGGGTCTCTCTTTATTATCACAGTTTTTGCCCCAAATGTCAACAGATAACCGATAAATTTTTTCAAAAAATTTCAGATAATCCGCTTTTTCCTCACAATTCGGTGCCATAGTCATAAGTCCGCACAGTGAGAGATTCGGATATTTGCCGATGGCATCGCAAAGTGCCTCGGCCTCACTCGGCATAACGCCGCTCTTGTTCTCCTCCTCACCGACGTTGACCTCCACAAGCACGCGCATCACGATCCCGTGCTTTTTCGCCTGCTTGTCGATCTCGGCCGCCAGGCGCTCGGAGTCCACCGAGTGGATCATACACACCTTGTCCACAATGTATTTGACCTTGTTGGTCTGCAAATGACCGATAAAATGAATGTTGATCTCGCGCGGAAGCTGCTCATAGTGCTCCAGCAGCTGCTGTACACGGTTTTCGCCGATGTCACGCACGCCGTGCCGCTCAAAAAGATACGTCAGCTCCTCCGGCGTGCCGCTTTTGGCCGCCACAATGAGCTGTACCTCGTCCGTGCGCCCGGCGCGTGCCCGCGCGGCGTCCATACGCGCCCGTATTTCCCCGACGTTTCTGTCAAGATACGAAAAATCTGCCGCCATTGTCTCTGCTTCCTTCAAAAATAAATACCTTTTTTCTATTATATCATAAAATCAAGAAAAAGGAAACGCTTTTTTCACATTTTTTATAATTTTTTCAAGGTCTGCGTCCGAAAGCGCCCCCGTAACCTCCACGGGCGTCACGTAATCCTTGCTTCCAAACCAAGTGATCTGCCGCTTGGCATAGCGTCTGGTTGCCGTTTTCAACGTCTCGACCGCCGCCTCAAACGAGCATTCGCCGTCAAGATACGATAAGATCTCCTTGTAGCCGATGGCCTGCGCCGCCGTAGAGCCCCGAGGCAAGCGCCCCGACTCTGTGAGTGCGCGCACCTCGTCCACAAGCCCCTGCTCCATCATCATGTCCACACGCTTGTCCACACGTCCGTAGAGCACCGAGCGATCGGGGTATGAAAGCCCGAGCACCAGCGCGTTATACGGCGAGGGAGCAAGGCGCGAGCGCCGATCCCATTCCGACTTGGCCACGCCCGTCAAAAGCTTGATCTCAAGTGCGCGGATGACGCGCTTGACGTTGTTGGGATGAATGGCCTCGGCCGATTCGGGATCCTCCAGCCGCAACCGCTCCCAGAGCCGGGGCGCCCCCTTTTCCTCGGCTTCTCTCGTCAATTCCTCGCGAAGCGCAGGATCACTTCCCGCCTCGGAATATTCGTTTGCTGTCAGGACCGCATCCAGATAAAGTCCCGTGCCGCCGCAAAAGATGGGCAGATGGCCGCGCGCCGTGATGTCCTCGATCGCCGCCTTGGCCAAGGGCGCGTAATCGGCCACCGAAAAGCTTTCGCTCGGTTCAATAATATCGATCAGATGATGCACGATCCCCTCACGCTCTTCCATCGTCGGCTTGGCCGTTCCGATGTCCATACCGCGGTAGATCTGCATCGAATCACAGGATATGATCTCACCGCCCAGCTCCTTTGCCAAAGCAATCGAAAGCGCGGTCTTTCCCGACGCCGTGGCTCCTACCACGGCCAAAACGTTTTTCATCGAAATTTCCTCACATTACTGAATAAACATCGCATCGCCAAAGCTGAAGAAGCGGTATTTTTGCTCAACGGCCGTTTTGTAGATATCCAAAATCCTTTCACGGTCGTAAAAAGCCGAAATGAGCATCAGAAGCGTGCTTTCCGGCAGATGGAAGTTCGTGATAAGCGCGTCCACCGCCTTGAATTTGTAGCCGGGATAAATAAAGATGCCCGTCTCACCGCTAAGGGGCTGTACCACGCCCTCATCGGTCGTCACGCTCTCAAGCGTGCGGCAGGAGGTGGTTCCCACCGCGATCACGCGACCGCCTGCGGCGCGGCGCGCGTTGATGAGATCGGCACTCTCCTGTGAAACCGAAAAATATTCGGTGTGCATAACGTGATCATTCAGCGCATCCGCCTTGACGGGGCGGAAGGTGCCAAGCCCCACGTGAAGCATCACGGGCGCAATCGCCACTCCCCTTTCGCGGATGCTGTCAAGCAGCTCGGTGGTAAAGTGAAGTCCTGCCGTGGGCGCGGCGGCGCTGCCGATCTCGTTGGCATAAACCGTCTGGTAGCGCTCGTTGTCCGTAAGCCGCTCGGTAATGTAGGGTGGCAGAGGCATAAGGCCGATCTCGTGCAGAATTTCATATATACTCGTATATTTTTCGCGATCGTATTCAAAACGAATGAGGCGATTGCCCTCCTCCACGATGTCGGTGATCTCTCCCTTAAGAATGCCACCGCCAAACGAGAGGCGCGAGCCGATCTTGGCGCGCTTGCCCGGCTTTACCAGGGTCTCCCAGGTATCAAGTCCGCGCGAGCGAAGAAGCAAAAGCTCAATGAGCGCCTCCTCTCTGCCCTCCACGTGCCCGTACAAGCGCGCGGGAATGACGCGCGAATCGTTGATGACCAGCACGTCCCCGGGGTTCAGCATATCCAGAATATCGTAAAAATGCTTGTGCTCGATCTGTCCGCTTGCGCGGTCCACACAAAGCAGACGCGAGTGGTCGCGCCTCTCCAGCGGGGTCTGCGCGATCAGCTCGGGCGGTAATTCGTAAAAAAAGTCACGGGTCTTAAGATCGGTCGCGACCCTTTGATTGATGATAGCCGACATGAAACGTTCCTTTCTGTCCTTGCATAAACTGTTATCAATAGTCATACGAAATCATTATATTATATTTTCTCATTTTTTGCAATACTTTTCCGACATTTTCACACCCGAAAGGAGCATAATATGACCAAAACCTGCCTTTTTGAGGGAGCCGCCACCGCCCTCATCACGCCGTTTTCCGGCGGAAGAGTGGACTTTGACGCCCTGGAAAAGCTGATTGAATTTCAGATCGGCGGCGACATCGACGCGCTGGTGATCGCCGGTACAACCGGCGAGGCCTCTACCCTTACCGACACCGAGCACCGCGCCATCCTCACCTTTGCCGTCCGCGCGGCGCGCGGACGCGTGCCCGTGATTGCGGGCACGGGAAGCAACGATACCGCCCACGCCATCGATATGTCCCGCTTTGCTTGCCGCGCGGGCTGTGACGGTCTCTTGCTGGTCACTCCCTACTACAACCGCGCCACGCCGCGCGGCCTTGCGGAAAGCTACCGCAAAATCGCCGACGAGACCGACCGCCCCATTCTCCTGTATAACGTCCCCTCGCGCACGGGCGTGCACCTGAGTGCGGAGGCTCTGCGGCCGCTGGCCGGGCACGAGCGCATTGTGGGCATCAAGGAGGCCTCGGGCGACGTGGGCTTTGCCTCACGGCTTCGCGCCGAATTTTCGGACAGCTTTTCGCTCTACTGTGGCAACGACGACATCACCGTCCCCTTTCTTGCGCTTGGCGGCAAGGGCGTTATTTCGGTGCTATCCAACCTGTTTCCCCGTGAGGTGACCGCTATGTGCCGCAAATGCCGCGAAGGCGATTTTGACGGTGCTATGGCCGATCAACTGCGCTTTCTCCCTCTCATCGACGCGCTTTTCGCCGAGGTAAATCCCATTCCCGTCAAGTGCGCGGCCGCCATGATGGGGCTGTGCCGCGAGGAATACCGCCTGCCCCTTTGCCCGCCGAGCGACGGCGTGCGAGGGCGCCTGGAAAAGCTTGTCGGAAAAAAACAAAATTAACTTGCCATCCGGCAAAAAGTATGTTATAATAAAGCATACTAAGATAAGAGGTGGTAAAATGAAGGCAGTTATGCGCTCCTACTGCGTTTCGGTTTTGCTGGACGCGCCGCCAAGGCCATCTTTTTTTTCGTTTCTTTGCCTGCGCCGCCGCACGGGCCTTGTCTGGCTTGCACCGCGCGCCCCCTTTTGGGCCAAATGGCTTGGCATTTCTGTCCTGTCAATGCCCGAGAGCGAGGAGATGCTTCTGTGGGAGCTCCTGAGGCTGCCGGAAACACTCGAGTATAAAATGCTCACCCTTGTCCCTCTTTCAAAAAAGGCAACGCGCTTTGTGCAAGAAAACCGTGAGCCGCTTGAAGTCTCCTATCGTTTGGAAAGGAAAAACCAATGAAACTCAAAGAGCTTCTGGAAGGAATCCTAGGGATCTCACCCGCGGGCGAGATCCCCGACAAAAATATAAGCGACGTCTTTTTCGACTCCCGCAAGGCCACGGGCGCGGGCGTTTTTGTGTGCCTGCGCGGCAGTCTTTCCGACGGACATCTTTACGCCGCGTCGGCGTATTAGAGAGGATGCCGTTTTTTTGTGGCGGAGCGTCCGCTGGATCTGCCGAGCGACGCGTTTGTTGTGCTTTGCCCCGACACGCGCCTCGCGCTTGCCATCATGTCGGACAACCTCTTTGCCCATCCCTCGCGCGAGCTGTTCGTCATCGGCATCACGGGCACCAAGGGCAAAACAACGACCGCGCTGATGATCTATCACATTCTGAATGCCGCGGGGCTAAAATGCGGTTATATCGGCACAAGCGGCGTCGATTACGGCGACTTTCACGCGGATGCCGTCAACACCACGCCCGAAAGCTACGTCACGCAAATGTATATGCGCCATATGTGTATGGCGGGTGTCAAATATCTGGTGATGGAGGTCTCCTCGCAGGCGCTGTATATGCACCGCGTGCACGGCGTAAGCTTTGACGTGACACTGTTTACCAACCTTTCGGTCGACCACATCGGCGGCAGTGAGCACCCGACCTTTGAGCACTACAAGGATTGCAAAAAATCACTGTTCTCGGACTACGGCGCTAAGGCCGTCCTCATCAATGCCGACGACGGCTACGCCGACGAAATGGCAAACGCGGTACCGCCCGGCACAAGGCTCGTACGCTACGCGCTCCATACGGACGCCGATCTTCGCGCCACACCCCCCACGCGCTATCGGGGCAAAGGAAGCCTTGGCATTTCCTTTTCCTTTACCGAGACCGGCCAAAAGCACGAGGCCACGCTTCCCTTTCCCGGAAATTTCAGCGTTTATAACGCGCTGGCCGCCATTGCCGTCTGCCGCGAATGCGGTGTGGCTACCGACGGCATCCTTCGCCATCTGGCCACTGTCCGCGTTCCCGGGCGCTTTGAGCTTGTGGACGCCATGCCGGGCGTTACCTTTGTCATTGACTACGCGCACAACGAGGTCAGCCTGACCTCAGCGCTTGAAACGCTCAGGCAGTATGAGCCGGGGCGTCTGATCTGCCTGTTTGGCTCGGTGGGCGGCCGCACCTTCGGACGGCGCGCCGAGCTCGGACGCGTTGCCGCCTCGATGGCCGATCTCTGCATTCTCACCTCGGACAACCCCGATGGCGAGGATCCAAACCAAATTCTTGCGGACATTGCGGCACAGTTCGGTGAAAATTCCTGCCCCTACGTCACACTTCCCGACCGCGCCGAGGCCATACGCTATGCGGTCTCCATCGCGAGAGAGGGCGACGTTTTCCTCTTTGCAGGCAAGGGACACGAGCGCTATCAGCTGATTCGCGGCGAGCGGATCCCGTTCTCGGAAAAGGACGTCCTCCTTGACGCCTGCCGCGCGCTCTCTCCCTCAAATCTGTAATCCATCAAAGGAGCAAAAATATGGGTATTCTTTCTTACAAAAACGGTGAATTTTATCTGGACGGCAGCCCCTTTGTCATCCGCTCGGGTGCCATCCACTACTTCCGTGTACCGCGTGAATACTGGCGTGACCGCCTCCTAAAGCTCAAGGAGTGCGGCTTCAATACCGTGGAGACCTACACCTGCTGGAATCTGCACGAGCCGAGGGAGGGCGAGTTTGATTTCTCGGGCATGCTGGACGTGGAGGCATACGTTGCCACCGCCGAGGAGCTGGGTCTGAATGTCATTCTCCGTCCCGGACCCTACATCTGCGCCGAATGGGATTTCGGCGGTCTGCCTGCGTGGCTTCTCAAATACGAAAACATTTCGCTGCGCTGCTACGACGAGCGCTACCTCGCCTGTGTCAAGCGCTATTTTGACGAGCTTTTGCCCCGTCTGCGTCCGCACCTTGCCGTGAACGGCGGCGGCATCTTTATGCTGCAGATCGAAAACGAGTACGGCAGCTACGGCAACGACAAGGAATACCTGGCCGAGATCCTGAAGATCTATGAGCAAAACGGCATCGACTGTCTGCTCTTTACCGCCGACGGCTCCAATCCCGCCATGCAGAGCGGCGGCTCTCTTGAGGGCTATCTGCCCACCGCCAACTTCGGCTCGGCTCCGAAGTGGTCGTTCGACCGCTTCCGCTCCTACCACAAGGACGCGCCGCTGATGTGCACCGAGTTCTGGAGCGGTTGGTTTGACCATTGGGGCGAGGAGCATCACGTCCGCCCCGCTGAGCAGATCCTTGCCTGCGTGAAGGAGTTTGCCGAGCTTGGCGCATCCTTCAACTTCTATATGTTCCACGGCGGCACAAACTTCGGCTTTACGAACGGTGCCAATTACGCCGATAAGTACGCCCCCACCGTCACAAGCTACGATTACGGTGCGCCGCTGAGTGAGGCGGGCGACCGCACCGAGACCTATTACAAGCTCCGCGATCTGATGGCGGCCACCTACGGAAACGTACCCGAGCTTACCGCCACCGAGACCAAAAAGGCGGCCTACGGCAGTCTGGCACTCACCGAGCAGGCGCTTCTTTTTGACAATCTGGACAACCTCTCCGCCCCCGTTCACGCCGGCGAGCCAAAGCATATGGAGGATCTGGGTCAAGGCTTTGGCTACATCCTCTACCGCACCACGCTGAAGGGGCCGCGTCCGGAGCAGTCCATTAAGGCCTCCGAGGTGCACGACCGTGCGCTTCTCTTTGTGGACGGCAAGCACGTTGACACCTGGGAACGCTGGGATATGAAGCATATGGGCGAGCAGCCCTTCGTTTTCAACCTGGAACGAGACGAGGAAGCGAAGCTGGACATCCTGGTTGAAAATATGGGACGCGTCAACTACGGTCCCAAGCTCCGTGACAAAAAGGGACTTCGCGGCATTCGCCTGGAGATCCAGAAAGCGTGCTACCAGTATCATTTCGGTTGGGATATGTATACGCTTCCGATGGACGATCTTTCCCGTCTTTGCTACACGCCCACCTCGGGTGAAGGGCTCACGGCCCCCGTCTTTCTGCGCGGAAACCTGATCATCGAGGATACCCCTGCCGATACCTTCCTGCGCCTTGACGGCTTTACCAAGGGCTTTGTTACCGTAAACGGCTTCAACATCGGACGTTATTTCAACCCCGCAGGACCGCAGAAAACGCTGTACGTGCCCGCCCCCTTCCTGAAACAGGGTGACAACGAGATCGTGATCTTTGAGTCCGACCGCTTCGAGTCCCCCACCGTCACCTTCTGCGACACCCCCGACCTCGGCTGATCTCTTTCAAATTTTGATTTGTCGGTGAGGGGAGACGTGTAGGGGGCTTTTTGGAAAAAGCCCCCTACGACCCCCAAAAACTTTTGGGAAAATACGAGTTCGCGAGGCGAACTCGGTTAACAAATTGGTTTTGCGGCTAAACACCGCAAATTTGCTTCGCAAACCCCAATTTGTTACGCAATATCGTCCGCAAAAACAATATTGTGTAGGTTTTTCGAGTCATTTTGGTTCTTCACGCTAAAGCGTGAAGAACATGTATGCCACAAGTCACGAAGCGGACAAAGAGAGCTCGCTCTCTTTTCCGCATCGAGGCTTGCGGCACAAAATGAC
>CAJGDZ010000017.1 GCA_904502055.1 uncultured Clostridia bacterium
AGAGTGGCGGGCTTGAGAGTGTTGGTTGCGGTGTTACCAGCAAAACCGGGATCGGTGTCGGTCACTTCCAGCTCCACGAACGTGGGAGGCTCAACGCCAAATACGTTGCCCTTGTAGGAAATGATCTTGCACATCATCTCTTCCTTAACGAAGCGGAAGTTGCTGTCCACCTTGTCGTGTGCGATAAGCGTTTCCTCCCAGGTCTCGGTGTCCATAAAGTGATACAGGTCACCGTCGTCATAGGAGTACTGCATATCACGTCTCTCAATGTACGCATTCTCAAACTTATCGGTGGGGTTGAACGTCTTTTCGATCACCGCGCCCGAGATCACGTTCTTGAGCTTGGTGCGAACGAAAGCCGCACCCTTACCGGGCTTTACGTGCTGGAACTCAACAACCTGAAGCACGTTTCCCTGTCCGTCATCAAAAGTAATACCGTTTCTGAAATCGCCTGCTACAACCATTGTTATAACCTCCAAAAATTAGCGTTCTGAAATATTTTTTCACATTATTATATCTCATTTTTTCACTTTTTGCAATAGGATTTTCAAACATTTTTTCTTTTTTTATCATTTTTGCAAAAAAATCACCTCCAAAGGCAAAAAAGAGTGCCTGCGTAGTTGACAAAACGGCAAAAATAGTTTAAAATATATTATGTATAACTATTAATAAAATCAATGCAAACATAAAGGAGGTATCGTTATGTTAAAAAGCATGACCGCCTTTGGCCGCGCCAAGCTCACCGTGGGCGGCAAGGACATCACCGCCGAGATCCGAAGTGTCAACAACAGATATTTCGATTGCAATACAAGACTTCCTCGCGCATACTCCTACCTGGAGGAGAAGATCAAGCCTTATCTCCAGTCCCGTGGCATCTCGCGCGGAAAGGTAGACGTCAGCATCAGCGTGGAGGTCGTGGAGACCGAGGGCATCGACATTGCGCTAGACACCGCGTATGCAAGAGGCTACATTGAGGCGCTTCGCCGCCTGCGCGACGAGTTTGGTCTTGCCGACGACATCAGCGTGATGAGCGTGGCGCGCAACCAGGAGATCTTCAGCGTACATAAGCCCGAGGAGGACGCCGAGGCCGAGTGGCAGAGCATTCTGTCCGTGCTTTCGGTTGCGGTTGATGCCTTTCTTGCCGGCCGCGCCGCCGAGGGTGCCAACATCGAGCGGGATCTTCGCGCCAAGGTGGAAAACATCGGCAAGATCACCGAAAGGATCGAGGCGCTCTCCGAGCAAAGCATCAAGGGCTATCACCAGCGTCTGCGCGAGCGCCTGACTCAGGTGCTCTCCGACAACAAGGTGACGGCCGACGAAAACCGCATTCTCACCGAGTGCGCCATCTTTGCCGACCGCGTAGCCATTGACGAGGAGCTGGTGCGACTTCGCTCGCACTTTACGGCATTTGACGGCATCCTTAAGATGGACGAGCCGACCGGGCGTAAGCTGGACTTCCTGATTCAGGAAATGAACCGCGAGATCAACACCGTGGGCTCCAAGTGCTCGGATTCCGAGATCGCCCACCTTGTGGTGGACGTCAAGACCGAGCTGGAAAAGATCCGCGAGCAGATCCAGAACATCGAATAAAGAGGAATCGGACATATGAAATTTATTAACGTTGGATTTGGCAATATGGTGGCGGTCGAGCGCATTGTGGCCATCGCCTCGCCCGAATCCGCGCCCATCAAGCGTCTTTTGCAGGACGCCAAGGACGACGGGCGCGCGATCGACGTCACCTGCGGAAGGCGGACACGCTCGGTCATCGTAACCGACTCCGAGCACGTCATCCTTTCCGCCATTCAAACCGAGACCATCGCCGGCAGACTTGAAAACCGCGAGGGCGCGGCCGAGGGCTATGAGGACATCGAGGACAAGGAGGATTGACAACATGAAAAAAGGACTTTTGATCGTAGTATCCGGCCCCGCCGGAAGCGGTAAGGGCACGGTAAACTCACACCTGCTTTTGACCGACGATTTCCGTTTCTCGGTCTCAGCCACCACGCGCGCACCGCGCCCCGGCGAGCGAGACGGCATCAATTACTTCTACATTTCGCGCGAGGAGTTTGAGAAAAAGATCGAAAACGGCGAAATGTTGGAGCACAACTACTACTGCGACAACTACTACGGCACACCGCGCGAGGCGGTGGAGCGCGTGCTTGCCGAGGGCAAAAACATCATTCTGGAGATCGACGTCAACGGCGCAATGCAGGTCAAGAAAAAGTACCCCGACGCAGTGCTCATTATGCTGCTCCCGCCCACCTTCTCCATCCAGGAGGAGCGCCTGCGCGGCAGAGCCACCGAGGACGAGGAGACCATTCAGAAGCGCTTGGCGCAAACAAAGGCCGAGGTGCCTCACTTTGCCGAGTACGATTACATCGTTTACAATTACGACGGCTGTGCCGAAAAGGCGGCAGGCGACATTCTTGCCATCGTGCGCGCCGAGCAGCTTTCCGCCTCGCGCAACCCCAATACCGCCGACCTTTACTTTGAAAAAATTTAAAATTTAAAATACAAACACGAAGATAGGAGATCATTATGCTTCACCCAACCTTTAACGAGCTTTCCAAGGACAAATTCAACCGCTATCAGCTTGCCATTGTTGCTGCCAAGTGCGCACGCCAGGTGACCGACGAGTACGTCAGCCAGCGCGAGGCCGCCGAAAAGAGCCAAACCGGCAACAAGGAGACCGATAAGCCCATAAACACCATGATCGACCCGCAGCTCAAGGACGAGAAGGCGGTCAAGATCGCCATTGAGCGTATCTACAACGGCCAGTACACCATCGTAGAGCAGATGCCCGAGGAAACCGAGGAAACTGAGGAAACTGAGGAAACTGAGGAAAACGCCGACTAAGGAGACGCTATGACGAAGGAATATGCACGGGTATACGTTCTGGACATACCATATTGCATTGACCGCGCCTACGACTATTACCTGCCCATGGACCTTAGGCAGGAGGTCGAGCGCGGCTCCTTTGTCACGGTTCCCTTCGGCACCGGCAACCGCCGCCATATGGCGCTCGTGTGTGAGATCCGAGACACCACCGAATATAAGGAGCTGAAGCCCATCCTTTCGGTATGCCCGAGAAGCCTTTGCCTTTCGGAGGAAATGATCGGCCTTTGCGCCTTTTTGAAGGAAATGACGCTGTGCACCTACGGCGATGCCATTCACGCCATGCTCCCCTCGGCGGTGCTTTCACGGTTTGAGGAATACTATTCTCTCACCGAAAAGCCTCTGCCGCAAAACCCCAAAAGCCTGGATACGCAGGCCCTTTTTATCTACCGACACATTGAAAAGCAAAAACGCGTTTCGCTTACCGCGCTCAAAACGCGCTTCCGCGCTTCGGTGTCCGAGCACATCCGCAAGCTTTGCGAGGCGGGATACCTGCGCCGTGAGACCGAGGTGAAAAACAGTGAAGCGGGGCTGGAAAGGCGAAGCTACGCCCTTCTGGCAGACGAGGAAACGCTCCAAAAGGCGCTTCTGACCAAAAACGGGACGCCGCGCGCCCCTAAGGCCTTAGCCATTACCGTGGCACTGGCCGAAAACGGCGCAATGAGCGAGGAAGACCTCCTCAAGGCCGCAAAGGCCACCAAGGCTCAGCTGAAAAGCCTTCTTGATAAAGGGCTGATCGAATGCCGCACCGAGACGGTCTACCGTACGCCCACGCCCCTCGCCGAGCCGACCGCCCGGAGGGCGATCACCTTGAACGAGGAGCAACAAGCGGCCTTTCGCACGCTTTCGTCGCTCGTCGATTCGGGCAAGGCGAACGGCGCTCTGCTTTACGGCGTAACGGGAAGCGGAAAGACCAGTGTCATGCTGGCGCTGATCGACCACGTTCTGGCGGCCAATCGGGGGGCCATCGTCCTGTTGCCCGAGATCGCACTGACACCGCAGACCCTCTCGATCTTCTGCTCGCGCTACGGAAACCGCGTTGCGGTGCTCCATTCGGGGCTTTCGGGCGGCGAGCGCATCGACGCGTATACGCGCATTCGCGAGGGCGAGGCCGACGTTGTGGTCGGCACACGCTCGGCGGTGTTTGCTCCGGTAAGAAACCTCGGACTCATTGTGATGGACGAGGAGCAGGAGCACACCTATAAATCCGATATGAACCCCAAATATCACGCGCGCGATGCCGCGCGCTACCGCTGTGCCAAATCGGGTGCGCTGATGCTTTTGGCCTCGGCCACTCCCAGCATCGAAAGCTACAAAAAAGCGCTGGACGGCGTGTATACGCTGGTCAAGCTCAAAAACCGCTACGGAAACGCAAGGCTTCCCGAGGTGCAGGTGGACGATATGCGAGGCGAGCTTCGCACGGGAAATCTCGCACCGCTCGGAAAAAACCTCGCTTCCCTTTTGCTGGAGACCAAGAAGAAAAACGAGCAATCCATTCTCTTTCTCAATCGGCGCGGCTACAACAGCTTTGTCACCTGCCGCACCTGCGGCAAGCCCCTTGTGTGCCCCAGGTGCAGCGTGTCGCTGACCTATCACACAAAGCGCGGCCAATATGAGGAGGGGACGCTTGTATGCCACTTCTGCGGTATGCGAACGCCACCCCCAAAAGCTTGCCCCGAGTGCGGCGGCGAGCACCTCTCGTTCGTCGGCTACGGCACACAGCGCGTCGAGCGTGAGCTTTCCGACCTTATGCCCGACTCCACCATTCTCCGTATGGACACCGACACCACGGCCACGCGAAGCTCCTACGATGACATTCTCGGAAAATTCCGCCGCCACGAGGCCGACGTTCTGCTGGGCACCCAGATGGTAACCAAGGGACACGACTTCGGGGACGTCACGCTGGTGGGCGTTCTTTTGGCTGACGCGTCGCTGTATCTGGACGATTACCGCGCCGCCGAGCGCACCTTTTCGCTTCTCACCCAGGTCATCGGGCGCGCCGGACGCGCCGACAAGCCGGGACGGGCGGTCATCCAGACAAACAACCCCGACAACGAGGTCATTCGCCTGGCCTGCGCACAGGATTACGAGGGCTTTTATGAGCGCGAGATCCGCCTGCGAAAGGCACTCACCTTCCCGCCCTTCTGCGACATTGCGCTGTTTAACATCGTCTCGCAGGACGAAAACGAGCTGATGCTGGCCTGCAAGCGCTTTCACGAGGACTTCAAGGTGCGCGCCAAAAAGGAATATCCCGACCTGCCGCTTGTGGTCTTCGGCCCCTTCGAGGCTCCGGTATACAAGGTCGACGGAAAATACCGTATGCGCCTGGTCGTCAAATGCCGTCTTAACGCCAAGAGCCGCGCGTTTTTCGCTTCGCTTCTCGGCGAATTCGGACGTGAGGCGGGAAGCAAGACCACGCTTTCCATTGATTTGAACCCAACCAACCTTTGAAAGGATCAAGATATTATGGCTAAACTTAACATTGTAAAATACGGAGACGAGGTGCTCCGCAAGAAATGCCGCGAGGTCGAGGAGATCACCCCTCGCATCCTCACGCTGCTTGACGACATGGTCGAGACCATGCGCGCCGCCGACGGTTGCGGTCTTGCCGCCCCTCAGGTCGGCATTCTGCGCCGCATCGCCGTCGTTGAGCTGGACGACAAGGTCTATGAGCTGATCAACCCCCACATCATCGCCTTTTCGGGCGAGCAGCACGAGGTGGAGGGCTGCCTTTCCATCCCCGGCGAGCAGGTGACCACCAAGCGCCCGATGTACGTGACCGTCCGCGCCTTCAACCGCAACGGCGAGGTGGTGGACTATACGGGTGAGGGGCTTTTGGCGCGCGCCTTCTGCCACGAGCTTGACCACCTGGACGGCAAGCTTATGATCGACCGCGCCGTTCCCGTCAAGAAAAAGAAATAACGAGGAAGCAACATGAAAATTCTGTTTATGGGCACGCCCGATTTCGCCGTTCCCTCGCTCCGTGCGCTGGCGGACAGTGGCGAGGACATCGTGGGCGTGGTTACCCAACCCGATAAACCAAAAGGAAGAAATTACGTGCTGACACCGCCCCCCGTCAAGGTGTTTGCGCTGGAGAAGGGCTTCCCCGTCTACCAGCCCAAAACCCTTCGCGACGAGGAATTCGCCGCGCTTCTTGAGGAACTTGCCCCCGATATGATCGTGGTGGTCGCCTTTGGCAAGATCCTGCCGAAAAACGTGCTGGACTACCCGAAATACGGCTGCATCAACGTGCACGGCTCGCTCCTGCCCGCCTATCGCGGCGCGGCACCCATGCAAAGAGCCATCATTGAGGGACAAAAGATCACGGGCATCACTACGATGTATATGGACGTCGGGCTTGACACCGGCGATATGCTGCTCAAAGCCGAATATCCGATTCGTGAGACCGACAATTTTGAGACCGTACACGATGCTCTCTCCGAGCTTGGTGCCAAGACCCTCATCGAGACCGTAGAAGCCATCAAAAACGGCACGTCCGTCCGTCAAAAACAGGACGATGCGCTTGCTACCTACGCCGCCAAGATCGAAAAAGAGGATTGCCTCCTTGACTTTTCGATGAACGCGACCGCTCTGCACAACCATATTCGCGGCCTCTCGCCCATTCCGCTTGCCTTCACGCATACGCCCGACGGCAAGCTCCTAAAGGTCACCGCCGCGCGCGTGATCTCTGCTGAGGGCACGCACACCGAGTACGGCAAGGTGCTGTCGCTTGACGGCGAGATCGCCGTGGCTTGCGGCAAGGGCATCCTCGCTCTCACCGCGATCCTGCCCGAAGGCAAGGGCAAAATGTCCGCCGCCGACTTCATACGCGGCCGTAAACTCGCTGTTGGCGATATTTTGAAATAAATTGAAGTTTGTCGCTCAGGGGAACTTTTTGAAAAAAGTTCCCCCAAGACCCCCTCAAAAACTTTTGCACCGGGCAAACAGGTTATGCCAATACGGAGAACGAACGAATTTCCGAAAACCAACGTGCGATCCAATGCCCAAGTCATTTTGAGGCCGTCCAAAGGACGGCCGAAGGCGCGCAAACGCCGGAACACCGAAAAGAAAGCGAGCTTTCTTTGTCGGTGTCCGTGCTTTGCGCTGACGGATAACCGCTTCGCGGTTTTCCGTCCCAAAATGACGTGAAGTTTGTGCAAACCCATTCCGTAAAAGTTTCGGTCAAGCCTTTTCAAAGGCTTGTGGGGTGTGGGGCAACGCCCCACATAAAGTCACCGATAAATCAAAATTTGAAGGAAAAGATATGAACGTAAGAGAGTTAGCCCTTCGCACGCTTGACCGCGTGACGGGGGACAAAAGCTATTCGAATATTGCCGTGGACACGGTTATAAAGCGGGAAAGCCTTATGGGGAAAGACCGCTCCCTCTTTTGCGTTCTGGTATACGGTGTGATCGAAAAAAAGATCACGCTCGATCATCTGATCGACACGCTTTCCAGCCTTGCGCCCGAGAAGATCGAGCCCTCCGCGCGCAACCTGCTGCGCCTTGGGCTGTATCAGCTTCGGTTTCTTGACCGCGTGCCCGACCACGCGGCCGTAAGCGAAACGGTGGCCCTGGCTCCGCGCCGCACACGCGGCTTTGTCAACGCCATCCTCCGCAGTTATCTCAGACAAAAGGACTCGCTGGAACTCCCACGCAAGGAGGACGGTCTTGTCCGTTATCTTTCGGTGCGCTACTCCTACCCTCTGGACCTTTGCGACAAGCTTGTGCACGAGTTTGGCGAAAAGGCGGCCGAGGACCTTCTTGCCGCCTTTGACAAAACGCCCTCGCTGACGCTTCGCACAAATACGCTTAAAACCTCGCGTGACGCACTCCTTTCCGCACTTGCGCAAAAAGGCATTTCGGTAGCGCCCACCCAAAACGCGCCGCACGGCATCCGCGTGGAGGGCGCCTCGCTCGCCGAGCTTGAGCTTGACGAGGGAATGTTCTTCGTTCAGGACGAGGCCTCGCAGATCGCGGTGGCCGCGCTGGGCGCCGGAAGGGGTGACACGGTGTACGACATTTGCGCCTGCCCCGGCTCCAAAAGCTTTGGCGCGGCGCTGGATATGCAAAACGAGGGAAGCCTTGTTTCCTTTGACCTGCACGAAAACAAGCTCTCCCTGGTACGGTCGGGCGCCGAGCGCCTTGGCATCACGGTGCTTGAGACCCGTGCCCGCGACGGTCGAGACCTTGACGGGGCGCTTGTGGAAACGGCCGACCGCGTCATTTGCGACGTCCCCTGCTCCGGCTTTGGCGTGGTGGCCAAAAAGCCGGAGATCCGCTATAAGGAGCTTGCCGCCTGCGCGGCGCTCCCCGGAATTCAGTATGACATCCTGAGCACTGCCTGCCGCTACGTCAAAAGAGGCGGCACGCTGGTTTACTCGACCTGTACCGTCTTCCGCGAGGAAAACGAGGAAAACGTTACGCGTTTTTTGTCCGAGCACCCCGAGTTTTCGCTGACGCCCTTTACGGTGGGAGCCCTTGAGGTGCCGACGGGACAGATCACACTTTTGCCATCCATTCACGGCACCGACGGCTTTTTTGTCGCCAAATTCACACGAAAGGACTGACTTCGATGACCGAAAATAAGATCGACCTTTTGGGTCTCACCGAAAAAGAGCTCGAAGAGTTTTTCCTTTCGATCGGCGAGCCCAAATACCGCGCCAAACAACTGTTTACGCAGATGCAAAAGGGTCTTGCGCCCGATGAAATCACCAATTTCTCCGCGGCAACCAAGCAAAGGATCGCCGAGGCGGCGTACTGCCACTTCCCCACCGTTGCCAAAAAGCTGGTCTCCGCGCTTGACGGCACAGTCAAATACCTCTTTCGCCTTTCCGACGGCAACTGCGTGGAATCGGTGGTCATGCGCTACGAGCACGGCGTCACCATTTGCATCTCCACCCAGGTGGGCTGCCGTATGGGCTGCCGCTTCTGCGCCTCCACCATTGACGGTAAGGTGCGCGACCTTGCTCCCTCCGAGCTTCTCGGGCAGATTATCGCCGCCTCGAAGGACCTTGGCGAGCGCATCGGCGGCATCGTGATGATGGGGATCGGCGAGCCCTTGGACAACTACGACAACGTCATCCGCTTTCTCCGCCTTGTGGGTGAGGAGAACGGCGTAAACATCGGTTACCGCCACATTTCGCTTTCAACCTGCGGACTTGTAGACAAAATTTACGAGTTGGCCAAGGAAGACTTCCCCATTACGCTTTCCATCTCGCTCCATGCGGCGGACGATGCAACGCGAGGCGAGATCATGCCCATCAACAAGCGCTACCCCATCGGCGAGCTTCTGGACGCCTGCCGCGACTACTTTGCCGTCACAAAGCGGCGCATCTCCTTTGAGTACACACTCATTGCGGGCAAAAACGATTCGCCCGAGACCGCCAAAAGACTGGCGGATCTTCTCAACGGCAAGCTTCGCTCGCGAACCGAGACCATGCCCATTCACGTCAACCTGATCCCCGTTAACGAGGTCAAGGAGCGCGACTTCACGCACTCGGACAAAAAGGCCGTGGCACGCTTTGCCGACATTCTCGAGAAGCACGGCATCCGCGCCACCGTGCGCCGTAAGCTCGGCGCCGACATCAACGCCTCCTGCGGCCAGCTGCGCCGTGCCGAGGCCGGGGAGACAGCAGATATCTGAACCCCCAAGAAAGGAACGTTATGAGATTTTTAGGAAAAAGCGACAGCGGTGCCTTCAGAGAAAACAATGAGGACTGCTTCGGCATTTACGATATCGGGGAAAACGCGCATCTCTTTGCCGTCTGCGACGGCATGGGTGGCGAGAACGCGGGCGAGGTTGCCTCGCGTCTGGCACTGGACAGCTTTGCCGGGGCCGTGCTTGCCACCTGTCGCGTGCATATCAAGGAAAACAGGCTTTCTCTCACGCTCCGTGAGGCCGAGCTCATTCTCTCCAACGCCGTACAGCACGCCAACACCGTTCTTCGGGACTACCAGACCATCCACCCCGAAAGTGCGGGGATGGGCACCACGCTCATTGCGGCGCTTGTATGCGACGGCACAAGCGTGGCGTGGGTCAACCTCGGTGACAGCCGCCTTTATACCGTTGACACCAAGGACATACTTCAGGTCTCCAAGGACCATTCCTATATTCAGCATATGATCGATATGGGCAAGATCACCGCGGCCGAGGCCAAGGACAGCCCCGTCCGCAACCTCATCACACGCGCGGTGGGCATTGAGGATACCGTATCTCCCGACATTGATCTGTTTGACCTCACCGAGAGTGAACGAAGCGAAACCGCACTCATCCTTTGCTCGGACGGCCTGTATGACGGCCTTTCCGAGGAGGAGTGTATGCGCATCGCCATCGATCGAACGCTCACACCCGAACAAAAGGTCGACCGTATGATCGAGGGCGCCAAGCAAGGCGGAAGCCGCGACAACATCACCCTCATTCTCGTGGAGCTCTGGTAAGACGATGGCATTGTACGATACCTATCTCGGGCGTGTATTTTCGGATCGGTACACGCTGGTCAGCATCATAGGCGAGGGCGAAAGCTCGGTGGTATTTGGCGCGTTTGACCGCGTGGCGGGACAAACGGTAGCACTCAAAATGCTTGCCCCCGATCGCCTGTCCGACCCCGAGGCCACACGCCGCTTTTTGTCGGAGATCGAGGTGCTTTCGCTCTTCGACCACCCCAACATTGTAAAGCTTCTTGACGTCTCGCTTGAGGACGGCAACAAATATTTTGTAATGGAATACGTCGAGGGCATCACCCTCAAAACGCACATTTCCACCAAGGGCTCGCTCCCCGAGGGCGAGATACTCTTCCTGATGCGCCCCATTCTGTCGGCGCTAGGAGAGGTGCACGCCAAGGGCGTGGTGCACTGTGACATCAAGCCCCAGAACGTGGTGCTGGTGGGAAGCGGCGAGATCAAGCTGATGGATTTCGGCATCTCGCGCTTAGTCAAGTCCCAAAGCTCCGAGCCAAGTGCGGTCACCATGGGCACGGTACAGTACGTCAGCCCCGAGCAGGCAGAGGGTAAGCCCCTTAGTCACCTGAGTGACATCTACTCCTTCGGCGTCATGCTCTACGAGCTGGCAACCGGCACACTGCCCTTTACCGATGCCGATGCGGGACGGATCGCCGCTATGCACGTCTCCTCCTCGCCCATCCCCCCGTCGATGATCCATCCCGCCGTGTCACCGGCGCTGGACGCCGTCATTCTGCACGCGATGGAGAAGGATCCCTTGTCGCGGCCAAGCTCAGCAAGTGCGCTTCTGTATGAGCTGGAGTCTCACAAGGTGAGCGCGCCCCAAAAGGAGAAAATTCCCGAAAGCACAGACCTCAAAACGCGCCTGCAGATCATTCTGCGAAATCTCAAAAGGCAGCTGCACCTGCCCTCCTGCTTTGTCGGAGCCCTCTCGGCTCTCCTGCTTTGCGTGGTGATCAGCCTCTCTTGCCTTTTTTCGGCGCTTTCCGGTCAAAAAAAGAACCAAACGTGGATCCGAACGCCCGATCTCTTGGGCGAGAGCGGCTCCTCGGCCGAGGCGCTCGGACTTGACGGCGACTTATACCGCCTTTCGGTGGAATACGTCTCTCTGCCATCCAAGGGCGGCAAGATCATCGATCAATCCCCTAAGCCCGACAAGCGCGTAAGGCGAGGGGACGAGCCAATCGACATTCACATCACTGTGGCGCGATATGCACTTCCGTCCGAAATGCCGAGCCTTACAGGGCTGACCGAAGCGGAGGCACGAAGCTACCTTGCCCGCTACGAGTGCGAGATCATCACGGTTTACGCGCCGCACCATTACCTGCCCGAGGGCTACGTGTTTGCCACCGAACCGAGTGCAGGGGAAAAATCAGCAAAGGAAATCACACTTTACGTTTCAAAGAACGGATAAGCTATGGAATACAGAGTAACCGGAAAGATCATAAAGGGCGTTGGCGGCTTGTATTACGTCCGCCCGGACGGCGAGGAGGGGACACAGACCCTTCTCCCTTGTCGCGCGCGCGGAAAATTCCGCCACGCGGGCATTTCCCCCCTGGTGGGCGACCGCGTGGTGCTGCTCGGTGACGCTGCCTCGGCGGAAAAAGCCCGGCAGACCCCCGACAAGACCGAGCTTGTGATCCAGGACATCCTTGACCGCCGAAACGCGCTCATCCGACCGCCGCTTGCCAACCTGGACGTCATCTTCGTCTCTATGGCATCGGCCTTTCCCTCTCCCATTCTGTCCACGGTGGACAAGCTGATATCGATTGCCGAATTCAATGGAATCGAGCCGGTGATCGTTGTGGGCAAGAGCGAGCTGGATCCCGGGAGCACCGAGCGGCTGGTGTCGCTCTATCGCGGTGCCGGCTTTACGGTCTTCCCCCTCAGCGCCAAAAACGGTGACGGCGTAGACGCCATCGCCGCTTACATTCGCCAAAGCCTCGCCGGTAAGACCGCCGCCTTTGCGGGCGCGTCGGGCGTGGGCAAGTCCTCCCTTCTCTCGCGCCTTTTCCCCGAGCGAAGCATCGAGACGGGCGAGATCAGCCGCAAGATCGAGCGCGGCAAAAACACCACCAGACACGTGGAGCTCTTTGACTATGATTGCGAGGGCGGCATCGGCTACATTGCCGACACACCCGGCTTCTCGCTTCTGGACTTCGTACGCTTTGATTTCTTTGGCAAGGACGATTTACCGGAGACCATGCGCGAGTTCCGACCGCTTCTTGGAACGTGCCGCTACAAAAAATGCACCCACCAAAAGGAGGAGGGATGCGCCATTGTCGAGGCTGTAAAGCGCGGCGAGATCGCTCCCTCACGCCACGCAAGCTTTCTGGAAATGTACGATTCGCTGAAGGACAAGCACGAGTGGAAGAAAGGATAAAAATGAGAGCTTTTGTTTATCTTGGCGGTAGCGTTTACCGCGACGGATATCTTGATAGCCCGAAGGAGGGCGATCTTGTGATCGCCGCTGACAGCGGCTGTCGAAACGCCCTTGAGCTGGGCATAACGCCGCACATCGTAGTCGGCGACTTTGACTCCTACCGCGGCGCGCTCCCCGAAGGAGCGGAGCGATTGCAGGTGCCTGCCGAAAAGGACTTCACCGACAGCCAACTGGCCGTGGACGTCGCCCGAAAAAAGGGCGCGACCGAGATCTTCCTCGTCGGCGGCCTTGACGGCCGACTCGATCACGCACTCTCCAACCTCGCCATTCTGGAGGACCTTTGGCACGCGCACATCCGCGCCATCATTTCGGACGGCAAAAACCGCGTGCGCTACATCGAATCCACCAGCGAGCTGGTGCTCAACCTCGGCTATAAATACCTGTCACTGATCGCCACCGATAAAAAGGCGAGGGGCGTAACCATTGACGGCTGCAAGTACCCGCTGAAAAACGCCACGCTGGAGCGCACGCACCAGTATGCGGTCTCCAACGAGATCGAGAAAAACTGCGCGCTCGTCTCGGTGCGGCGCGGCGGTCTGTATATTCTCGAAAGCACGGACCCCCGGTAACATACACCGACAAAATCGGTAACGATTTCCCGATTATCTTCATAGAATGACAACAAAGACCGCATTTCAAGGAGGCATTGCTATGAAGATCGTCGTTCTCCGTTCCCCCACCCTTCTTGCTCCGCTTTTGCGCCGATTTTTCGGCATTCGCAAGCCAAAGAAACGTTAAAATCAACATAAAAAAGGAATATTATGCAGGATACTCAATTTTTGCCGATATGCAAGGCCGATATGGACGCCCGCGGCTGGGACCGTCCCGATTTTGTATACGTGACGGGTGACGCCTATGTGGATCACCCGTCCTTCGGCGTTTCCATTATCTCAAGGGTACTGGAGGCCAAGGGCTTCCGCGTGGCCATTTTGTCTCAGCCCGACTACAAAAGCGCCGACGCCTTCCGTGAATTCGGCCGTCCGCGCCTGGGCTTCCTCGTGACCGCGGGCAACATCGACTCGATGGTCGCGCACTACACGGTCTCGCTCAAAAAACGTACCTATGACTACTACTCCGCAGGCGGCAAGATGGGAAAACGCCCCGACCGCGCCACCATCGTGTATTGCAATCGCATCCGCGAGGCGTATGGCGACGTGCCGATCATTCTCGGCGGTCTTGAGGCGTCGCTGCGCCGCTTTGCCCACTATGACTACTGGTCGGACAAGATTCGCCGCTCCATCCTGGTCGATTCACGCGCCGACCTGCTCACCTACGGTATGGGCGAGAACATTCTCATTCGCATCGCCGCCCTGTTGGACAAGGGCATCCCCGTCAAAAAGATCCGCGACGTGCGCGGCACGGTCTACCTTGCCGCAAAGGACGAGCCCGTCCACTTTGACGTGGCCGCCGCCTTTGATTACAATGAGCTTAAGACCGACAAGCGCAAATACGCCGAGGCCTTCGGCGTGCAGTACAAAAATCAGGATGCCATAAGCGGCAAGGCCATCCTTGAATATTACGACAATAAGATGCTGGTGCAAAATCCGCCGATGCCGCCGCTTGAGAGCGACGAGCTTGATTGGGTCTATTCGCTGCCCTACGCGCGCGATTTCCACCCCATCTACAAGGCCGAGGGCGGCGTACCTGCCATTGAGGAGGTCAAATTCTCCATCACGCAGAACCGCGGCTGCTTTGGCGGCTGCAACTTCTGTGCGCTTGCCTTCCATCAGGGGCGCACTGTGCGCTCGCGAAGCCGCGAAAGCATCCTCCGCGAGGGCAGACTGATCACCGAGCTGCCTGACTTCAAGGGCTACATTCATGACGTCGGCGGTCCCACCGCCAACTTCCGTGAGCCTGCCTGCGAAAAGCAGCTGAAGGACGGCGTTTGCACCGAGCGCAAATGCCTGGCACCGAGGCCCTGCAAAAATCTTCGCGTCTCGCACGAGGAATATATCCAAATTCTGAAGGATCTTGAAGCGCTCCCGAAGGTCAAAAAGGTCTTTATCCGTTCGGGTATCCGCTTTGACTATCTGCTTTTGGACAAAAACGAGGAGTTTTTCAAAAAGCTGGTGCGCGATCACGTCAGCGGGCAACTTAAGGTCGCGCCCGAGCACTGCGCCTCTGCGGTCCTCGACTGTATGGGAAAACCCCATTTTGAGGTCTACGAGCAGTTCAAGAGCCGCTATTTCGAGCTGACAAAGAGCTTTGGCAAGGAGCAATACCTGGTGCCCTATCTGATGTCCAGCCACCCCGGCTCCGACCTTGGCGCCGCCATTCGCCTGGCACAGACCTTAAAGCGCGAGCATTACGCCCCCGAGCAGGTGCAGGACTTCTACCCCACCCCGGGAACGGCCTCCACGGTCATGTACTATACGGGTATCAACCCTCTCAATATGAAGCCCGTACACGTCACCACCGACTATCACGAAAAGCAACTCCAGCGCGCGCTTTTGCAGTATAACCGTCCGCAGAACGCGTCTCTCGTTCGCGAGGCGCTGACCAAGGCAGGACGGACCGATCTGATCGGCACCTCGCCCGACTGTCTGGTTCTCCCCGAGCACCGTGCCCCCGTCACACCCGGGAAGCGGACATCCCCCAAAAAAGCAACGCCCAAAGGGCGTGTGGAAACCCGCGCATCGGGTAAAAATACAAAGCGTACCCCTAAAAATCCCCCAAGCAGAAAGGAACGGAAACGATGAAAGCCTATGAACTTATAAAAAAACTGACAGACGGCGCCGCCGATGCCCTGCTTATCGAGCTCTACGGCACCGAAAATCTGGAAAAGCAAAAGGCTCGCTACCTGGCGGCCGTCCAAAGCTTCACCGAGCTTTACGGTGATCGTGACGGCGTGGGCATCTACTCGGTTTCCGGTCGAAGCGAGCTTTCAGGCAACCATACCGACCACAACCGCGGCTGTGTCATCGCCGCCTCGATTGACCTTGACATCATCGCCGTGGCTGCCGCGACCGACGATGGCATCGTTCGCCTTTGCAGTGAGGGCTTTGGCGAGGATACCGTTGATTTTAAGGCCTATTCCGAGCCCGACGGAGCAAAATTCGGCACGTCTGCCTCGCTGATCGCGGGTATGTGTCGCGGCTTTGCCGATAAGGGCTATGCGGTCGGCGGCTTTTGCGCCTACACCACCTCTTGCGTGCTCAGGGGCTCGGGGCTTTCCTCGTCCGCCGCATTTGAGGATATGATCGGCAACATTTTGAACCATCTCTATAACGGCGGCACGGTGCCAAACGTCGAGATCGCCAAGCTGGCACAGTACGCCGAAAACGTCTTTTTCGGCAAGCCCTGCGGTCTTATGGACCAGGTGGCCTGCGCCGCAGGCGGCATCGTGGCCATTGATTTTGCCGACGAGAGCGCGCCCGTCATTGACGTCATTCACCCCGATATGAAGGACTACAAGCTTTGCATCGTCAACACCGGCGGCAACCACGCCGATCTCACCGACGATTACGCCTCGGTGCCCGCCGAGATGAAGGCAGTGGCGGCGCACTTCGGCAAGCGCGTGCTCCGCGAGGTGGAGGAAAGCGAGATTCTGACCGCCATTCCGAAGCTCCGCGAAACGTGCGGCGACAGGGCTATTCTGCGCGCGCTTCATTTCCTTTCGGAGAATCGGCGCGTGCTTGCGCAAAAGAAAGCGCTCCTTTCGGGCGACCTTGACGGCTTTTTTGAGGGTGTGATCGCCTCGGGACGCTCCTCGTTCTGCTATCTCCAAAACGTTTACACCACAAAAAATGTAAGTGAGCAGGGGCTTTCTCTGGCGCTCTGCCTTGCCGAAAACTTTCTCAAGGATAAAAAGGCCGCCTGGCGCGTGCACGGCGGCGGCTTTGCCGGCACCGTTCAGAGCTTTGTGCGCGAGGCGGATGTTGACGCTTACCGAACGCTGATGGACTCGGTGTTTGGCGAGGGTGCGTGCATCGTACTTCGCATTCGTCCGCACGGCGCGCTGCGCGTTCTTTGATCCGATATGAAAATAAGTAAAAATGAGCTGCGAGCCAGACTCTCCCGCTTCAATTTCCGGCTGGTGATCGCACTTGCGGTCAGCACCATCCTGTTTCTGGGCACCTTTTTGGTCGTTTGGGAGCTGGGACACGAAATCCTCATCAGCGGCATTTACGGCGCCATCTCCCTTGTTGCCGCGCTGGCCTATACCCTCATAAATAAAGGATTTTTAGGACGTCTTCCCACCGCCGAGGAGCTGCCGACAACCTGGGATAAGAAACAACGCGAGGACTTTCTCGGGGATCTTTCGGCAAGGCGCAAAAAAAGCAAAAAGCTTCTTTTGATCCTTCTTCCGATGCTCGTCACCTTTGCTTATAAGCTCCTCGAGCTCTACTTCTTCCCCCTCCTCACCGCCTTTTTTTCTTAAAAAATTGAAGTTTGTCGGGGAGTTTCGCCCGTTGCGACGGGCGACGAGGCTTCGCGCCTCGACCGCGCAAGCCTTTAAAAAGGCTTGACCTAAACTCTCACTGCACGGGTTCGCTTAAACTTCACGTCATTTTAGACGGAAAGCCGCAAGGCTTCCCG
>CAJGDZ010000018.1 GCA_904502055.1 uncultured Clostridia bacterium
ACCAATGAGTCGCTCTTTACGCTTATGCTCAACTACATTGCCACGGGTCTTGTGTCCATGTTCCTTACCATTTGGGTAAAGAGCGGATCGGGCGTGCTTGTTCCGCTTAAATGGGGACATTTCCCCGCGTTGCTTGGAAATAAGCATCTTTTGACGATCTTGGTGTTCTTTGTGCTGGCTATTTTGATGTTTGTTTACTTAAAGTATACCAAGCACGGCTATGAGATCGCGGTCGTGGGTGACAGCCCGAATACCGCAAAGTATATCGGTATTGACGTTAAGCGAGTGATCATACGCACGATGCTTATTTCGGGTGCGCTTGCCGGTGTTGTAGGCCTTTTCCTGGCCGGCGGCATCCATCACACGATCAGTACCGCTTCGGCCAACAATATGGGCTTTACCGCTATTATGGCTACGTGGTTGGCCGCTTTCAATCCGCTTGTGATGATGGGCACGTGTCTCTTTATCATCTTTATCTCAAGAGGTATGGTGCAGGTCAGAGGTGATTTTGGCTTTACCAATGACAGTATTGCCAACATCGTTGTCGGTCTTGTGTATTTCTGCGTGATCGCGTGCAGCTTCTTTACCACCTATCGGTTGGTGTTCCGCGGCGCGAGCGCGAAGACCTCGAGACCTAAAAAAACGAAAGGAGGAAATGAAGAATGATACCGTTTTTAGTATCAGCGCTTTCCATTGCCACAGTCCTTTTGTACGGTTGTGTCGGTGAGATCATCACCGAAAAGGCAGGTCACCTGAACCTTGGTATTCCCGGCATTATGTGTATGGGAACGGCGGGTGGCTGTCTGGGCGTCTCGCTGTATATGGGTGGACTTTCCTCGCCCGCAGAGGCCTCGTGGATCCTGCTCGTTCTCGTTTCCTTCCTGTTTTCTACGGCGTTTGCGGCGGCCCTTGGCGGTATATATGCGCTTTTGACCGTAACGCTTCGTTGTAATCAGAACATTACCGGCCTTGCCATTACCATCTTTGGTAACGGTGCAACCAATTTCATCATGTCCTTTGTGGACCGCACGCATTTCGATCCTGCGGGCAAGCTGATCTCTTCGGCGCTCCCCTTTGCTGACCGTCTTGGCGGCTTCGGCAAGGTTGTGCTTGGACATGGCGTTTTTGTGTATCTCGCCATTGCGATGGCGATCGTTTGCTCCTTTGTTCTGAACAAAACACGCGTGGGTCTTCATTTGCGCGCCGTGGGTGAAAGCCCCGCAACCGCAGATGCGGCGGGCGTTGGTGTTACACTGTATAAGTACGTAGCCATTCTTCTGGGAAGTGCCATTGCCGGTCTTGGCGGCTTCTACTATATTATGGACTATATCAAGGGAAGCTGGGAAAACGCCGCCACCATCGAGGCCTTCGGTTGGTTGGCGATTGCCCTTGTTATCTTTGTTCTCTGGAAGCCCAATCTCGGCATTCTCGGTGCGTTTCTGTTCGGCGCTTGCTATATTGTGGCATTTGTTATTGCCAACATTACGCCCACGCAAAGAGAGATCATTAAGATGCTTCCTTACGTGGTCACCATCGTGGTGCTTGTACTGACCAGCATTCGCAAAAAGCGTGAGCATCAGCCACCGGCTGCGCTCGGTTTGCCTTATTTCCGCGAGGAACGCTAAAGAAAAATCGTCTCCGGGATATCTTCCCGGGGGCGATTTTTTGTGGAAATGTGAAAAATTGACAAAAAAAGATATCAAAAACTGTGCAAAATCGTGATTTGGCGTATTTCTTTTTGACAAAAAAAGTGATAAAATATATAAGTTAGAGTGTAATTGGATTGTAATTTGAGAAAGAAGGAGAACGACCTTGATTCGTAATGATTTGAGAAACGTAGCGATCATTGCCCACGTTGACCATGGAAAGACCACGCTTGTGGACGAAATGCTCAAGCAGGGCGGTGCCTACCGTGAAAACCAGGAAACCGAAGACCGTGTAATGGATAGCAACGCGCTTGAGCGTGAGCGCGGCATTACCATTTTGGCAAAAAATACTGCCGTCCATTATAAGGATGTCAAGATCAACATCATCGACACACCCGGTCACGCCGATTTTGGCGGCGAGGTGGAGCGCATTCTGAAGATGGTAAACGGAGTCATTCTTCTGGTCGATGCGGCAGAGGGTCCGATGCCCCAGACCCGTTTTGTTTTGCAGAAGGCACTGGCGCTCAACCATCGCGTGATCGTTGTCATCAATAAGATCGACAAGCCCGACGCGCGTCTTGGCGAGGTGGAGGACGAGGTATTGGAGCTTCTTCTGGATCTTGGTGCCAACGACGAGCAGCTGGATAGCCCGATGCTGTATTGCTCGGGAAGAGCCGGAACGGCCTCGGAGTCTCCCGATGAGGCAGGCACTACGCTGGAGCCTCTGTTTGACAAGATCCTCGACTATATTCCCGCGCCTGAGGGTGACGAGAACGGCGAGCTTCAGCTTTTGGTTTCCTCGATCGACTACAACGATTACGTTGGACGAATCGGTATCGGTCGCATTGAGCGCGGCACCATTCGTAAAAATCAGGATGCCTATATTTGCAACTATCATACCGAGGCGGCTCCCAGACGCACCAAGGTGGTGTCGATCTCGCAGTTTGACGGTCTCGGAAAGCTGCCCGTCGAAACGGCAACGGTGGGTGACATCGTTTGCTTCTCGGGCGCAGAGGAGATCACCATCGGTGATACCATCACGTCGCTGAATGCACCCGAGGCACTGGAGTTTGTCAAGGTGAGCGAGCCGACGCTGGAGATGACCTTCTCGGTCAACAGTAGCCCGTTTGCCGGACGTGAGGGCAAGTTTGTTACCTCCCGTCAGCTTCGTGAGCGTTTGTATAAGGAGCTCCTCAAGGACGTTTCGCTTCGCGTAAGCGACGGCGAGACCACGGAGGAATTCAAGGTGGCAGGCCGCGGTGAGATGCACCTGGCCATTCTGATTGAAAATATGCGCCGCGAGGGCTTTGAGGTCTGCTGCTCCAATCCGCGCGTTCTGTATAAGGAGATCGACGGCGTAAGATGCGAGCCGATGGAGCGCGTGACGCTGGACGTTCCCGCCGAATACGTGGGCGCGGTCGTGGAAAAGCTGGGCAGGCGTAAGGGCGATCTTTTGGAGATGATGCCCGTCGGTACGCGCACGAGGATCGAGTATCTGATTCCGGCGCGCGGTCTGTTCGGATACCGTTCGGAATTTTTGAGTGATACACACGGTGAGGGCATTATGAACTCGGTGTTTGAGGATTATCAGCCCTTCCGCGGTGAGATCACCAGACGGTACACCGGATCGCTGATCGCCTCGGAGGACGGTGTGACCACACGCTACGGTCTCTACAACACCCAGGATAGAGGTCAGCTCTTCGTTGGCCCTCAGACGCCCGTATACGAGGGCATGATCGTCGGTGAATGCCCCAAGAATGAGGACATTGCCATCAACCCCTGTAAGGAAAAGCATCTGACGGCCATCCGCTCGTCCGGTGCTGATGAAAAGCTGTTGCTGACGCCGCCCGTGATCTTCTCGCTGGAGGAGGCGCTGGAGTTCATCAACGACGACGAGTTGATCGAGGTAACGCCCAAGAGCATTCGTCTTCGCAAGAAGATTCTCAACAACGAGCTTCGTATGAAGGAAATGATGCGTATCCGCCGCGCGGCGGCCGCAAAATAAAAAGAAAGCTGAGTCCGTTTGGACTCAGCTTTTTATTGTATTTCCTTGGCTTCGTTGGGCTCCAGATGCATACTGTAGGTGCGGTCGCGGCACACGCAGATGCAGTCAAGGGGGGCGGGCGTAGCGTTGACCACGCGTACGGACGTGCCGTGGATATCCGTGAATACGCGCGTGCCTGCCGTTACGGTGAAGATGCGGTTGCCGTTGATGCTTCCGGTGGTAATGCCGTCCTCGGTCTCGGTAAGATACGTGTCATTGCCCCAGGTGAAGCGGTACTCCGAGGTGGCATTCTCGTGTCCGAGGCAGCCCCAGCAAACGGTGTCACGATCGGTATACACGCCCCAAAAGCGCTTGATGACCTCGAGAACCGCCGAGGCGGTTGGTGTATATGCGCTCTGCGTGTCGGTATTCAGCGGCTCGCCTGTCACGGTGTCAAAGCAAACGGGGAATTGATTTTGAGTCCCGGTTGCCTTGAGAAGCTTTTGGCCGATCTCGGTTATCGTCGCGTAGTAGCCGTATTTTTCAAAGGCGCGGATCGCGCGGCGGTAGGTCACCCCTCGGGGCGGGCCGCAAAGCTCGTTGTGCGCGTCATATTGTGACTGGTTGGCTGCCAGCGTGGGAAGCGGCATGGGTGTCCAGAATTCCTCGGGATTCCGAATGTGATTTTGGACGACCTCCTGCGCGTTTTCGGTGTTAAGGGCACCAAAATACAGAAGCGAGAGGTTATGGATTGACAGTGTACTGATGATGCTTCCGCGGTAATCGCGGTCAAAGCAGGCGTGAAAGCCGCCCAGCCAGAAGAAATCATCGATCTTCTGCTTTACGGCATCTGCCTTGCTTTGCCAAAGCGAGGCCTCCTCGGGCTTACGGAGCAAAAGTGCCAGCTCGGAGAGTGTGTTGCGTACACAATACGCCTGGGCCATCAGGTCATAGGTTTCCACAGGGAAGGGAGACGCGGTGTGCTCCTCGCCGTTTTTCATCATCGTAAGCAAAGGAAATCTGCCCGATGCGGCGCCTTCCTCGGTGTCGGTTTTGTCATAGATCTCAAGACAGCCGTTGGCATTGAGGTCATGCTTTGTCCAAAGATATTCATCGAAAAGGCTAAGCGCTTCGTAAAGCCGTTTGCTGTAGGATGAGTTTTTGTTTTTGGCGAGATAGCAGAGCTTCAGGGCCTCCTCGGCAAAGCTGAAGCCGGTCAGGATCTCATAGTGGGGAAGGATCGCTCCCCCCTCACGCGAGAGCGATGAGGGAAGTCTTCCATCCTTGCGAATGGTGAGCAGAAAGGCATTTACCGAATCCAGCGCGACCCCAAGATCGTAGTCGGCCAGCGTTTCGGCGCTCATCAAACTGTAATTCAGAGTGGCGGTGCTGCTGCCCGGCGCATCGGTCATGAGCCTTTTGTCGCCAAAGTTCCTGCGCGAGGACAATAGCGTATCCTTGGCGCTCTCGTACAACCGATCCAGATTCTTATCGGTGGTGGTAAAGCGTACGTCGGTTTGGATCACGGGGATTCTCCTTTCTTTGGAATTTTTGAGATTATTTTATGTAGTCCTCAAAAAGCAAGGCGGTATCTGTGGCGCTGACCTTTGAGGAGGGGGCGTGTCCGAGAATGGCAAGATATTCCTTGCCGTCGGCATCGGTTGCGAGTGCCGCTTGGCAGTTACCGGCCTCATCGGTAAAGCCGGTTTTTCCGCCGGTAACCGTGATGCCACCGGCAAGAGAGGTGGAGAGTTGATTTTGCTCAAATCGCTTGACCAGGGTCGAGTTGAAGAAGGTCATACGGTAAGTGGTGTACTGACCGTCCTTATAATAACCAAGGTAAGTAACGTAGGTATGAGCGGTGATGATGGTGTGGAAAAGCTCATTCTTCAGAGCCTCTGCAAAGATGGCCGCCATCTCCGCGGGGGTTGTGTAGTGATCCTTGTGATGCAAGCCGTTGGCATTGGTGAAATGCGTGGAGGTAAGCCCAAGCTCGGTTGCCTTTTGATTCATCAGTGCGGCGAAGGCATCCTCGTTTTGCGCGGCCTCCTCAACCAGCATCAGCACCGCGTCGGTGTCCGATTCCAGAAGCATGGCATACATACACTGCTCCACGGTGAGAAGATCTCCCATATCGATGCCCTTGCGCGACCCTTCGGGATATTGGCTCTTGATGTCCTCGGTCAGCGTGAGCTGCTTATCGAGACGGTCCGACAGCTTGTCGTATGCTACAAGGAAGGTCATGATCTTCGTGAGTGAGGCGGGGTACATAATTTCATTGGCATTTTTGACGGCCACCGCCTTCAGCGAGTCCACCTCGGCAAGCAGAGCAAAGCCGGATCGCACGCCGCTTGTGATGTGTGCAGCCTCCGAAATGCCGCCAATGTGGTGCGGGTTCTCGGGGGGGAGGGGAGGCGGATTCGGCTCGTCCGTGGTTGGCACAGTCGTTTCGGACGGATCTACCGACTGATTTCCGATGCCGGACATCAACACAAAGACCGCCACGATCAAAAGGATCAGAAGCGCGGCTGCCAACGTGATCGGGTTTTGAAAAAAGGAGCGCCCCTTGGGCTTAACGGGAAACAGGGAGCTGTGCGTGAGGGTGATATCATCCTCTTTGGTAGGGGATTCGGTAACCTTTTTGACCTCGATGATCATGGTTTTGCCGTCGTCGTGGTGTTCCATATATATTTCTCCATTATGGTAAGAATATTCAGTATATTAATATTCTACCATATTTTTATCTTTAATGCAAGTGAAAACGACAAAAAAAGCCGAGTGACGAAGTACATCACTTGGTTCGAATTGATCTTTGTGCAATGGGCACAAAAACAGACGGGGTAATTGGTTCGTTTTGCCGATTTTCTCAAATTGGCGCGTGTTTGTCTTGAAAAAAAACGGCAAAAGTAGTATAATAAAATGAATAAAGATCGAAGACATTCGATGGGATTCGGAGGATATCTATGAAAAAGATGAACACGATGAAGAAACTTGGTCTTGTCGCGGTTCTGGCTTTGCTTCTGGCGCTTGTTGTTTGTGTGGCGGCAGGGGCTGAGACCGTGAGCGGAACCGGGGAGGATGGCCTTACCTGGTCGTTGGATACCGATAGCGGTGTGCTTACCGTGAGCGGAACGGGCAGGATGAAGAATTATAACGAGCCTTCGGCGGCACCCTGGGGTGCGTATAGCGATTCGATCAAGACGCTGAAGGTTGCAAGCGGCGTGGCAAGCGTGGGCAGATGGGCGTTTGCCAACTGTGAGGCGCTTGAGAGCGTTACACTTCCCGAGGGGCTTGCGGCTATCAGTTACGGCGCATTTGAGAACTGTGTGGCGCTGAAAACGCTGGTGCTTCCTTCCACGCTGAAGAGCATCAACTACGGCGCGTTCCAGAACTGCAAGAGCCTTGTTTCGGTTGAGCTCCCGACAGGACTTACCGCGCTTGAGGGCAAGGCGTTTGCCGGTTGTGAGAAGCTGGAGACCGTTAACCTTCCCAAGGGGATTACCGAGCTGAAGTGGGGGGTGTTTGAGGGATGCAAGGCCCTGAAGAACGTACCGATTCACGACGGCGTTAAGAACGTGGACTCCTATGCCTTCAAGGATTGCGAGAGCGTTCGTAACGTTACGCTTCCCATGACGCTGAAGAGCATCGGTACCAAGGCGTTTGAGAAGTGTGTTTCACTTGTTAAGTTTGTGATCACGTCGCTGAAGACCTGGATCGGCGGCGATGCGACCACCATTCCCGACAGCACGACCATTTATGCAGAGCCAAATTCGGGTGCTTCGCAGTACGTAGATGCCTACGATAAGAATGCTGTGATCGCGTGTACGCATCAGAGCGTGATCGAAAACGTGATAAAGGCGCCCACGTGTACGGCAACCGGTAAGACGGTGATCGAGTGCAATAACTGCGAGTATTCCGAGACCGTGACCACGGCACCCACGCATAGCGACGTGGAGACTCCCTCCACGCTTGGCTTTGTTGAGGTGGAGTGCACGGTGTGCGGCAACAAGGCGATCCTTCTTCCCGCAGGCGAAACGTTGAAGCTTTCGGCGTTCTGCACGGGAACGCTCAGCTTTACCCTTGAGGCAAGCTCGAACGATGAGATTGAGCTTATCGTGGATGACGAAAGCCACGGCTATATTGATCTTTCGAATGACGGCGTGGCTACGGTAGACATCGGCGGGCTTGTTGGAGCCGGCAATTCGGTTCATTTCATCAATTACAGCGAGAATGATGCTCGCGTAAAGGTTACGGCGATCGACGGATACCTTCACCGCTATGATACCGTTTACGATACCGGCGCGGTTTACGTTGAGACGCTTGGCAAGGGAAGCCTTGAGTACAGCGATTTCTACGCGTACGTTCGTACGAACGACCCCTCGGGTGACTACTATGTTCGCTATAAGTTTGATTACATTTACAATACTACGACGGACAACTACAAGTCGAATACCTGTACCAATATCGGAAGCTACCGTTTGAATGGCGCGGAGCTTGTGAAGGTTTCCGCGGTAAGCGATACAGCCATTACTGCTCAGGTAAAATGGGTCGTGCTTGGTGGCGGCGAGGTTTCTTTGGCGATTAGTCAGAAGAATCCCTATTTGGATCTTATACCGGATAGCGCAAAGGGACCGGATTATATTTATACCGAGGGTTCCATTGCGGGACAGAGTGTTGAGCACGTTGGTGGTTTCCACGGTGACGAGTGGCTCAGTGCGGTTTCGCTGATTGTTGACGGTTCGGTGATCGATCTGAAGAGTGCCGAGAAAAAGGTGATCGCTTGCAGCTCGATCCTCTTTGATCTGACGACTACGATGTACGCTTGGGGTACCAGCCATGACGATTATCGTGGTTTGGAATTTGCTGAGCATACGCAGAATTTTGCTATCAATCTTGGTGGTATCAACCATATGCAGACGATTGAGTGGCTTCGTAGTGACTACAGCCCGGCAGGCTATATGCCTATGTTTACGATGATGCGCGGTGGAATCAACGATCGCTTTATTGATACGATGAGATCCTACGATGCGAACGGAAATCTTGTGGATACTTACACGATGGCTCCGACGCAGATCACCACGCAGACTAACGTGCTTGCCGACTGGGCGGGCGAGACGGTTGCGGCCTATGAGTACAGCGGATCTAAGGGTATCAGCGCAAGAATCGATTTCCGCGAGGCTAACGACAACGTGAAGCTTTCGTCTTATATAGCAATGCGTACAGAATCTAACGGTGCTTCTTCGGATAACAAGATGTATGCTCCGTTCAGCCGTGCGGAAAGTGGTATACCTCAGACGGGCGAGCTTTGGATGGTTGAGTCACACTATGTGATCGACTACGATACCGCAAAAATCAAGTAAATAATAAAAGGTCACGCCGATCGGCGTGACCCTTTCCGTTGAAAAAGGACAGAGAAAAATCTCTGTCCTTTTGTATTTACTTCAAAACACCCTCAAGCGGGGTTACGCCGAAGCGCTCGGCAAGGCCATGCAGGATCTCATCGGAAATGACGTTCTGCGTGTGTCCAAGCGTGAGCATATAGATCTGTGCGGTCTTCTCCACGGTCTCGATCAGACCGAAGACCTCGTCCATATCGCGTCCCGCGCCGTAAATGCCGTGGTTGGTCCAGACGACCAGGCGGAAGCTCTTCATCTTTTCGGCAGTGGCTTCGCCGATTGCGGTCGTGCCGCAGACCATACAGGGAAGCACACCGACGCCGTCGGGAAATACCACGATGGACTCGGTGTTGGACTGCCACAGACGGTGCGTGAACTCCTTTTCGTCGATGGGACAAACGGCGTTCATCGCGATGGTGTAGGTGGGATGCGAGTGCATGACCACGCGGTGCTTGTCATCAGCGGCAAGACGCGAGATGTGGCTCATCAGATGCGCGGGGAGCTCACTGGTGAAGCGGCCCTCATCGTCCCATCCCCAAAGAAGCTCGGCGGTGGTTCCGTCCTTAGCAATGCGGATGATACCGAGGTTGTTTTCGGGGTCGATCTCAATATTTTTGAAGTACTTTCCCGTTCCCGTGACCAGAATGATCCTTCCGATCAGGGGCGTGGCATCAAAGCCGGTGGGAATGGTACGAAGGACGTAGTTCATATCCAGATATTCCGCCACCTCGGTCTCTTCCAGAAGCATGCTGATGTTACCGCCGTTTCTCTCGTCCCAGCCAAGGCGGTACATATTTGCCGTTGCACGGCACATTTCTACAATAAAGGGGGCGTTTAAAATATTCTTTTTCATTTTCTTACTCCGAGTGAATTAGTGAATTCGAATGTCAAAGGATCTCTTTACGATCTCGCGGCCTTCGGCAACATCGGCAATCTCGCCTCTGCCGATCAACTGCATCAGAAGGTTTCCGATTGCCGTGCCCTCGGTGGGACCGGTAATCAGCTTTTTGCCGGTGTGCTTGATGGTAAGCTCGTTGAGAAGCTCGTTGCGGCTTCCGCCGCCGATGATGTTGAGCGTGGTGTAGCGGTTGCCCGTAACGCCCTCCAGAGCCTCAAGGCTTGCCGCGTAGGAGCGTGCCAAATTGTTGAGGATTGTGTAGGAGATCTCACCCATCGAAAGGTCACGGCCCACGGTTTCCTTGATGGTGTCGGTCATGCTGACGGGCGCCATAAACTTGCTCTCGTTGACGTCAAAGGTGTCCTCGATGGGATTCTCGCGCGCCATATCGGCAAGCTCGGCAAAGCTATATCTGTCGTCAGCCTCGTGGCGAACCTGCTGAAGAAGCCAAAGACCCATAATGTTCTTCTGAAGGCGGAATTTACCCTCGGGCGCGCCCTCGTTGGAGTATTCAGCCTCGCGAGCGGCGTCATCGGTATGAGCATAGGGCTGCTCAACGCCCAGAAGGGACCACGTGCCGCTGGAGATGTAGGGTGCCTCACCCTCAAGCGGGGCGGCAACGATGGCACTTGCCGTATCGTGTGTAGCGGGGAGTACCACGCGCGCCTCGTAGCCTACGCGCTCGGCGATCGCCTTCGAGAAGGCGCCCACGGTGGTAGAAGGCTTGGAGGGGGTGCGGAAGATCGACTTGTCACAGCCCAGCATCGAGAGGATGTCCTCGTCCCACGTGCCGGTCTTGGCGTTGATCATACCGGTCGTTGTGCCGTTGGTGTAGTCTTGCACCTTGTTGCCCGTAAGACGGAAGTGGAAATAGTCGGGGAGCATCAAAAAGGCAGCCGCCTTATCTAAGCGTCCCGTCATGCGGTCGTGATACAACTGATATACGGTGTTAAAGGTGGAGAACTGAATGCCTGTTTTGGCATAAAGCGTCTCAAAGGGGATGTGCTCGTGCACCTTGGGGATCGAAAGGTCGGTACGGCTATCGCGGTAGCAATACGCGCCCTCGATGGCGTTGTCGTTCTCATCCAGAAGAACGTAATCCACGCCCCAGGTATCGATGCCGACGGTCTCGGGGATCTTTCCCAGGTCCTTTGCCTTGGCAAGACCGGTGAGGATCTCCTCAAACAGGCGGTCAATGTCCCATTTCAGGCATCGTGCGCCCTCCTTAGTGATGGTGGTGGGGTTGTTGGGAAAACGGTAAATTTCCTCCGTTTTCAGAATGCCGTCCTCAAGCCAACCGAGAATGTGGCGGCCCGACGACGCGCCTATATCAATAGCCAGACTGTAAGCTCTCATAAGCCTTCTCCTATCTATAGATTTCATTCTTATTATAAAATATCTTTTTCGATTTGTCAATACGTGGCAGGAGCATTGACAAAAAAACCACAAACTCAATAAAATCAAGAGAAAACAAGGCCGTTGCCTTTGTGAAAAATGCAATAGCCTTGTTGATCTTCTATGCTTATTTTGCCTTGGCGGCGGCAGGAATGTCGCCAACGCCGTTCAAAATCAGACGCGGACGGTAGGGGAAGCTTTGCAGATCCTCGCGCGAGGTGACGCCCGAGAGCACAAGTGCCGTGTCCATACCCGATTCAATGCCCGCGATCACGTCGGTGTCCATACGGTCACCGATCATCACGGTCTCCGCCGAGTGTGCGCCCAGCAGCTTAAGTCCTGTGCGCATCATAAGCGGATTGGGCTTGCCGACGTAATAGGCCTGCTTACCCGTAGCCACCTCGATGGGCGCAATGAGTGCGCGGCAGGCGGGAACGATGCCGCTTTCGGTCGGCGCGGTCAGGTCGGAGTTGGTGCCGATCAGTCTGGCACCCCCACGCACCAGGCGGATGGCCTTGGTGATCATTTCCATGTTGTAGCTGCTGGTCTCGCCGATGATGACGTAGTCGGGGTTTACATCGTCATAAACGATGCCCGCATCGTACAGTGCGTTCTGAAGACCGTTTGCTCCCACAACGTAGGCCGAGCTTCCGGGAGCCTGGTTTTTTAAAAAATGCGCGGTGGCAAGGGCGCTGGTATAAAAATGCGACTCCTCCACATCCAGCCCCATACGGCCCAGCTTGTGTCGGAGCTCAAGCGGTGTATATTGGCTGGAGTTGGTCAAAAAGAGGTAGCTCTTGCCCTCCTCCTTCAGCCAGTTTACAAATTCGGTAACGCCCGGAAGCAGACGGCTTCCATGATAGAGCACACCGTCCATATCGCAGATAAAGCCTTTTTTTTCAAGTATTCGTTCCAATGGATTTCATCTCCTTTGTATGGTTTCTTCATATCACATTTATTATATCGCAAATTTCGCAATTTGAAAAGCCCTTTTGGCAAATTTTACGCCAAAAGGGCAATTTTTCTTTTATTCTACGTGAGGAAAGACCTTTATGGAGTTGTCGGTGACGATCTCGTCAAGGCAATACTTGCTTCTTACAGCCGGCTCGCGGTTTTGCCATTTGCCGCGTGTGAAATCGGGAACCTCGACGGGAATTCCGCCGCCGTCAATCGACTTTTGTGAAAGAGCACCGATCGAAAGAAGCGTGAGCGTGTCGTAAACGTCGATGGGGGTCTGGGTGCCGGCCTTGACACTTTCGACAAAGGCGCGCAGAACCGCCCAGTCGATGCCATCGGAGTGTGCACCGAAAAACACCTTGTTCTCCACGCCGCTTCGCTCGATGGTGGCCTGGATCTCAGCCTGCAGGGGGTGCTCGTATTTTTCATAAAATTCGGCAAGATTGTCGCGGACGGGCTCCTTCATACCGTGAAGAAGCACGGCCTTTGTCTCCTCGGCGGCCATACCCTTGGTGCCGCGTACCGATATATTGCGCGAATAATGGGTGCGCGGAAGCGTGGTGTCAAGCGTGAGAAGAATGGTTTCACCGCCTGCACAGGTGATAATGGTATTTACGATGTCTCCTTGCTTGTAATCAACCTTAGCGTGGCGGCTGTCCTCGCCGTAGGTCTCCTTGGCATAATGGGAAAGCCCCACGCTCTTGGAGGCAAACGAGCTGAGCGATACCATACGGTTGCCGCGGTTGATGCCGAGGTATTTGCAGATCGGACCCAGCTCGTGGCTGGGGTAATTTTCGCGGTTGCCCTTGATGTAGTGCCCCAAACGATAATGTTCTACCTCGCCGTCCTTTTCCACACCGCGGAAAAGCTCCACGGCAGTCAGATAGTGCGCGTAAGCACCCGTGCAATGCACAAGCTCACCAAAGAGGCCTTGCTTGACCATATTCAGAAGCATCAGCTCAAAGCGACCGTAGCAGCAATTTTCCAGCATCATCAGCGGCGTGCCGGTTTTTTCGTAGACCTCAAGAAGATCAAAGCATTCCTCAAGCGTCTCGGCACAACCGACCTCAATGGCGGTGTACTTGTGGGCCAGCATGGCCTCCTTGGCGATCCTTGGGCGGTTGTCCCAGCCGGTCATAATGAATACGGCTTCGATCTCGGGGTCCTTTATGATATCCTTGTAATCGGTTGTGGTGATGGGCTCGGGGCGTCCGTCCTTCGTGAGTGACTCCTTGGCCTTTTGCATTTTATCCTCGCAAAGATCGCAAACGGTCTTCACCTCAACGTCTGCCATCTTGGCAATTCCCGTGGTCAGCATACGCATACCGCGGCGACCGAGACCGATGTAACCAACCTTGATCCGTTCCTTCATTTTGCGTTGTGTCCTTTCTGCACCAAAGTGTATATCTTATTATAAAATAAATGGATGGCAAAGTCAATGCCTTAACTTATGCTTTTGTCCGTAAACGTTACGCTTGCGCGATCTCCTCAAGCACAAACGCAAGCGATCGGCCGGCGTCGGCAAGCGTGGCTTTGTCGATGATGCCTTTGCGCTTTATCGCGTCGGTAAAGAAGACCAGCTCGTTGTAATAACCGCCCAGATCCGAGATGTTTCCGCCACGGTAGCCGCCGGTCATCTCCTTTTTGGAGATCTCAATCTCCTGTGCGCCCTTAGAATCGTAGCACATAAACCTGCCACCCGCGTTTTCAATCGTGGCCTTCTCAAATACCACGCGGAAGGTTGCCTCAAAGGGGTGGCTTTCGGGCAGATCCCATGTGCCTTCCACCGAAACGACAAAATCCTTGTAGCGCATCAGCGTCTGGATGTAGGAGTTTTGCTCACCGATTTTGTTTTTAACCGAGGCAAAGCTCTCGGGCTCACCAAAGACTGAAAGAATGTAGTCGGTATCGTGAATGTGCAGATCCTGCGCCGCACCGCCCGAGCGTGTTACGTCCAAAAGCCAGTTGTCCCAGCCCCAAAGCGGTCTTGGGCTGATTCGGCGGAAGTTGGCGGACACCACTCTGCCGTAAACGCCGCTATCCAGTATTTCCTTCAGGTGTACATACTCGTCCCAGAAGCGAATGACCTGTCCCACCTGAACCTGACAGCCTTTCTCCGCCGCCTTTTGTGTCATGGCCTGCGCCTGCTCAGCGGTCAGCGCGACCGGCTTTTCTACAAACAGATATTTTACCTTATCCATGGCCGCCAGCGCGTACTTGGCGTGCAGATAGGTCGGCAGGCAAATGTCGATGGCATCGACGTTTGCCTTTTGGATAAGATCCATACCGTCTGAGAAGATCTCCGCGCCGTCTGCCAGCGACTCTGCCTTCTCGCGGCGGATATCTGCCACAGCGGCAAGCTCTACGCCCTCTATATTTTTGTAGCAATTCGCGTGCATGGTTCCCATAAAGCCGCATCCGATAAGTCCGATTCGAATCATTTTATTTCCTCCTTAAAATTTTATCCATCGCAAGCGAGGTGTTGTAGAGAATGGTTTCGGGGTAGTGCTTGTAGCTCGGGATCATTTCGGCCGAGACCCAACCGTCATAGCCGATCTCGAGCAGCGCGTCGATCACACTCGGGTAGTCCACGTCTCCTGCCAGCAGATCTACAAAGCCGTGAAGTCCGCCCGCCTCAATGCGGTAATCCTTGAAGTGCACCTTCTTGATCCGCTTGCCGAGAATACGCACCCAATCCTCGGGATAGGAGCAATACAGCGTGTTGCCGATATCCAGGTAACTGCCAACGTAGTCGCTTCCGATCTTGTCGATAAAATCGCGCATCTCCATGGGGGACAAAAGGAATTTGTTCCACACGTTTTCAAGACCGATGCTGATTTTGGCCGCCTCCGCATAGGATTTCAGCTCGTTTAAGCCCTCAAGCGCCCTCTCGTAGCAAACGTCGTAGGGCACTCTTTTTTCGGGGAATGCGAAGGAGGTGTTGACCACGCCGGGGACGACGAGGACGGTATCCGCGCCTAAAATCTGAGCGGTGTCGATCTGCTTTTTGATCATGTCCTTTGCTCTTTGGCGAAGGACGGGATCGTCGTCACTCAAACGAAGCTCCCAGCAAAGTCCACACGAAAGGCTGTAAAGCGAAAGCTCCAGCTCCTCAGCCGCCGAACGGATGTCCACAAGCTCTTGCTTGTCCGAGGTCATCGAAAGCTCGCCGTCTGCTTCCAGCGCCAGCTCAACCCCCTCAAAACCGGCCGCCTTAGCAAGCCTGAGGCTCTCGCGCACACTCCCGGCAGGGAAAGACCAGATGTTGATTCCTTTTTTCATAAAAACCTCCTTGAAAAAAATGTTACACCGTGCTATAATTATTATAAAGAATGTAAACGCGGTTTTACAGATATTTTTTTACTCTATACGTGTAAAATCTTCCACAAGGAGAAAAAACGGAAAAATATGAAAGTTACTTATGTCAAAACACAGCTCCAAGCGCTCGTGAATATATCCAAGATCGTTACCATTCATTATTACGAATTCGATAGAAATTTCAGCTTTGGTGGAGAATCGCACGACTTTTGGGAGATGGTGTACGTAGACAAGGGGACGGTGCTTGTCAAGAGCGAAAGGGAGGAGCTCGTGCTTGGGCAAGGGGATGTTATTTTTCATAAGCCCAACGAATTTCACGCCATTCGCGCGTATAATTCCGAGCCGAATTTTTTTGTGATTTCCTTCGTCTCGCATTCACCGGCCATGACCTTTTTCAAAAAATATCACACGATGCTCGATCAAAGGCTCAGACCTTTTATTTCAGCAATTATCAAGGAGGCAGAGGCAACCTTTACGATTCCCAAAAATGAACCGATGCTCACACAGCTTGTCAAAAAAGAGAATGCCATTCTTGGCGGGGAACAGTTTATCAAAACCTATCTTGAGCAGCTTCTTATTCTGCTGCTTCGGGATATTCACAATATCAGTGAGCTTAAGGTTTTCCCGAGCAAGGAAAGCATGGAGCATCACCTTATTTCCTGCATTCAGGAATATCTGGAGACAAACGTTGAGAAGGAATTTAAGATGGCGGCCGTCTGTGCGCACGTGGGGTATAGTAAAAGCTATCTTTACAGGCTTTTTCACGAGCAGACCGGCACCACCATCGCCGCCTATCGCACGGAGCTTCGGGTGAAGCGTGCCAAGCAATTGATCCGCGAAAACAGGCTGAATTTTTCTCAGATCTCCGATCGACTCTCCTTTGATAATCCCCAATATTTTTCCCGCGTCTTCAAAAGGGTTACCGGAATGTCACCCTCGGAATTTAAGGAAACGCTGAGTCTGGAATAAAAAAGGTGCTGAGCCATTGACTCAGCACCTTTTGCATAAAAAGAGGGGACACCGCTTGGTGTCCCCTCGTGATTGACAATTACTTATTGTCGGAGTAGAGGTCGCCCATCTTGGTCAGACGCTCGTACTTAGCCTTTGCTGCTGCCTCAGCCTGTGCGAAGAGAACCTCAGCTCTCTCGGGGAACTGCTGTGCAAGACGTGCATAGCGGTTCTCGGACTTGATGAAGTCAACGTAGCTTGCGGTAGGCTCCTTAGAGTCGAGCGAGAAGGGATTCTTGCCCTCAGCCTTTGCCGCAGGATTGAAGCGGAACATCTGCCAGTAGCCTGCATCCACTGCCTTCTTCATCTCAAGCTGGCAGTTCTGCATGGTACCCTTGATACCGTGCATCTCACAAGGAGCGTAACCGATGATCAGCGAAGGACCGTTGTAAGCCTCTGCTTCCTTAAGTGCCTTAAGTAGCTGATTCATGTCAGCACCCATAG
>CAJGDZ010000019.1 GCA_904502055.1 uncultured Clostridia bacterium
AACCGATGCATGGTACTTCGTCGTGTTGTTTACGGTAACCGTGGTGGTCTCAGCAGAGGTTGCACCGTAGAAGTAACCGTAAGTAGCAAGATTCTTGTAGTTGGTGTTGCTCATCTTAGCGATGGTAGCAACACCGTCGTTTACGTTCTCGTAAGCGAATGCCTTGCCGCCGAATGCGCTGTTAAGAGCCTTCATTGCCTTGTAAGCCGAAGCAACAATGTTAGCTTCCTTCTCAAGAGCGGTTGCCTTGTAAACAAGTCTGGTGATAGCACCGGTATCCTTCTTGTTGTCTGCATCTACATAGTAGGTGTCAGCATAGTTGTCGGAAAGAAGAACTGCATCGTAGAATTTCTTTGCCGTCTGACCCTCTGCAAGGTAATCAGCAACGATGGGCTCAAGCGTGTACTCCTTAATGCCATCAGCGGTGGTATCCGCAAGAGTAGCCTTAACCATATCAACGTGAGCAATCTCGTTTACCTTGTCAAGGAGAGTGCCAAGAGCCTTGATGGCTGCAGCGTTGTCCATAGTAACTACTACGGTGTTCTTGTCACCAAGAATTGCGTAGTAAGCATCCATAAGAGCCTTGAGAGCGGCCTCAGCCTCTTCAACGTTCTTTTCAATGGTAGCGAGCTTCTGCTCGTAAAGAGCAACACCCTCGCTGATCAGACCGGAAAGGTCATACTTGTCGGTCTTGTACTCATACATAAACCAAGCGATCGTTCCCTGAGTATATTTATTGCTCGTCCAGTCCTCGGTGTTCTTAGCAACAAGAACAGGCTCCTTGTCCTCATTCTCGCCTACCTCTACGTAGCCGCCGATTTCCGTAACAAGCTTAACGATAGAAGTTGCCTGATTCTCAAGGTAATCCTTAATAGTCTCGTTAAGTGCCTTAGCAGCACCATCAGCGAGCTTGAAGGTCGTCTCCAGGAACTCGCCCAACTCCTCGGTGTAGTTTTCTACACGTTTGAAATCGTAAAGATCAAAGTAGTAGCCGTCCTTCTCGAACGCACCGGTATAAGTAGCCTCAGCATTGTGCTTCCAGTCTTTCTCATCCGGATCCGAGTCAGCATCGTACCAACCAACAAGCTGAGCCTCAACGACCATAGCCTGGAAGTTAGCAAGAACAACAGCCTTATACTCGTCATCGGTATAGATCTTGTCATCCTTGTCAAGATCCTCATATGCCTCAACAAGAGCATTCGCCCAATCGTTGATCGCCTTTGCGTTTGCCTTATACTGCTCAACAAGCTTAGAAGCAGAAGAAACAGTAAGCTTTGCCTCGGTAAGGTCTGCAATGTCAGCGAAAACGCCGTCAGCAAGCTTCTCATACTCAGCCTCGAAAGCCTTTACCATAGCCTTATCGGCCTCGTACTTTGCAAGGTAGTCCTTGTTGTTGGTGTACTTTGCCACAACAAGAGCAAGGCCGTCCTCGGAAAGATCATAAGCGTCAGCAAGCTTCTCAAGTCTGCTGTCGATCTCATCATAGATCGCAGACGTGTAGCCTACAGCATTCTTATTGTTCTTCTTGGTGAGGAAGGTGTATACCAGATGAGAACCATCCTTAAGATCAACAAGTGCTTTATACTCGCCAAAGATGGTCGTATCCTCGCCGTAGTTCTCGCGAAGCATCGAAGGATATACGCCGTCGAACGGATCCTCGAGCGCAGCAACAGCATCCAAAATCTTCTCAGCCTCTTCGATCAGAACATCCAGCTTGTCAGCGTTGGTAACAAGCGCAAGGTTCTCCTCGCTGAGAGCCTTAGCAGCCTTTACAAACTTCCTGTAATCCGTGCGAAGCAGGGCAAGGTCAACACTTTCGTCTCCGTCAAGAGCCTTGTCGATTCTCTTAACAATATCCTTGGCATCCTTGGTGAGATCCTCAAGATCTGCAAAATCTTTAGCAAAGTTGGTCTCAATCTCAGTAACAAGGTCAAGAGCATCCTCATCCTCATCGTATACGTAGTCGCCGAGAGGATCTACCTCAGTCTTGTCATACTTAAGGCCAGCCTTCTCATAGAACTTCTTGGCAGCCTTAACAGCCTCTACAGCCTCCTCATAGAGCTCCTCATTCTCAGCCGTGATGTTGCCCTTGAGCTGTACATAGTAAGCATAGATGGAGTCATCTACGCGAACGTACTTTGCAAGGTCAGCCTCTGCGGTAGCAAGAACGGAAGCAACAGCCTCAGCCGTTACGCAGGTGGAGATAGCTGCCTGAGCAGCACCAAGAACCTCTACGATAGCTGCATAGTCAGCAGCCTTGTAGTGCTTCTTGTTCTCTACATACTCATCCTTAAGAGCGTCGATCTTGGCACCAGCCTGGTTGATCGCCATCTTAACATCCTCGCTCTCACCGGTAGCACCGGCAACAGCATCCTTCAAGCCTTCGATTGCTGCAAGAATATCAGCAACACTCTGCTTGTTTGCCTCGACATCAGCCTTGATGTCGTCCAGCTCGGTCGAACCCGAGTTGTCTCCAATCGCGTCAGCAAGATCCTTAAGAGAATCCTGGATGCCCGCGAGTGCGTTTGCCTGATCCTGAATCTTGCCGTCAAGGTCATTTACCTTGTTGTCAAGCTCAGAAACATTGGCGTTACTTCCACATCCTGCAAATGCTGCAACGATCATAAGTACAGCAAGCAGAAGCGCGGTAATTTTGATGTTTCTCATGTTTTCCCTCCATGAATTGAATTTGTGGTACCATTTTACACCATTATTTTGAATTTTGCACTACTTTTTTACAAACGGGTGATATTTCGTACCAACGGGTAGCATTTCCCCTACTTTCCATGTATATGGTGCAAATACACGGTTTTGGGGCATCTTCCGTTCCTGCGGCGCTCCCGCAGTACTAAATCCCTTCGCGAGTGCTTAACTCCGAAGTCCCGCAAAAATCCAGCCACGCCTTCTTCGCCTCGGCGTATCGGTTCTTTGCGATCGTGACAAAGTCGCCGTTCTCCATAACAAACCGATATTTCTCCATGCGACGCACTTTGAGCAGGTTTACTATGAAGCTTCGGTGTGAGCGATAGAACTGCGGCTTCGGAAGCTTTTCGTACACGTCGTTCAGCGCACCCAAACAGGTCACCCCACCTTTTTGGCAATGCACCTCCAGCTCTGCGCGAAAAACTTCTATATATATAATGTCATCGGCAACAAATCCGTTCCTTCTACCGTCGCCCCCACTTAATATAATGGTAGGCTTTTGTTCATACCGTCTCGCAACAAACGAAAACACGTTCTTGAGCTCGCCTCGGGCAGGCGGCTTTGGCAGAAAGCTTATGGGAAATGTGCTGTAGGCCTCAAGTGCCTTATCAACATCCCCCGTAAGATATAGGATCTCCGAATTGCACCCCCCGGCTCTCAGCGCACGCGCAAACCCAATACCGTCCGCCTCGCCGACCGTCGTGTCAAGCACGAGCAGACGAAAGGCATTGACATTGGATTCCAGCGTCCTGCCAAGCTGCGCAAGGGAAGCAAAGCATTCGACCTCTACCGAAACCGAAAGCTCCGCGGCAAACGCGCGAAAATGCTTCATCAGTTGTTCCGAATGATGTTCCGTGTCATCACATATAGCAATTCTTAACATTGCGTTCCTCTCACATGACATATCTCTGTCACGTGACATTATACCACATCTTCTACCCGATTGCAACAGGATTTTTCATTTTTATTCATGTTTTTTCAGGAAATTTTAGAAATGCGATCCAACAATATATTAAATATGAAGGAAAAAGACGGGATCTCTCCCGTCTTTTTCCGTTTTTTATTCCTCGAAGGCCGCGCCCGACATTGCCTCCAGAGCCCCTTCATCCAGGTAATCCAGCGGATCGACCTGGAGACCCGCCACCGTCAGTTCAAAGTGAAGGTGCGGCTCGTCAGCAAGCTCAGTCATAGCACTCTCACCCACATAGGCGATCACCTGCCCGGCCTCCACCTTGCTTCCCGCCTCAAGGCCTTCGGCAACCTCGGCGGCAAGGTTCTTGTAGATGCTTACCGCATCACCGCCATGCTGTAGTGCCACGCACCGTCCCATCAGCGGATCCTCCCAGATCTCGGCCACCGTGCCATCCGCCGCCGCGTAAACGGGGGCGTTCAGCGAGGTCTCGATGTCAAGCCCCAGATGCACACGGTAGTCGTTCATGGTACCGGAAAAGACCTGCTTTTCGCTGTCGTGCGACTTAGCAAGCATTCCGCCGGTCGGCGCGCAAAAGGTGGGAAGCGTGCCGGATACGTCGGAGACCGGAGGCTCGGGCGGCGTGGTCTCGGGCGCCCTCGTCGTACTGTCCGCGGGAGGCGGCAGTGTCTCCCCAGGGTCCTTTGTACGGTTGGCAACACCCGCCACGGCGGCAATGACCGCCAACGCGACAAGAAGCGTGATCGCCGTCACCCAAACCGCACGATTTTCCCTGAAGTTTTGAGCAAACTTGGTATTTTTGAAATTGTTGTTTGGCATTTTTTGACTCCTTTTTCTTTTTGTTTCGGTTGCTATTATTGTTGACCGCCGTGAGAGTTTTATTCATTTTTTCAAAAAAATCTTTACTTTTCCACACAAAGCGAGTATAATATAAAAAAGGAAGAAAAAAGCCTCGGCCAAGTGCCGAGGGATAGGAGTGCATATGATAAAAAAGGATGGCCGTATCCTTGGCGTTGACTTTGGCGACGTCAGAACCGGACTCGCCATTTCGGACGAGACGCGCTTTCTGGCATCGGGAATCGGCTTTGTAAAACCGGGCGGCATTGTCAAGACCGCCGACAAGGTGGCCGAGGTGGCTATGGAAAATTGTGTGGTCGGCGTGGTGGTCGGTCACCCGATCAACATGAACGGAACGCGCGGTCCGCGCGCCGAGCGCGCCGAGGAGTTTGCCGCGCTTTTGCGCGAGAGGCTTCCCGAGGTCGAGGTCCTTTTGTTCGATGAAAGAATGACTACGATGGCGGCGGCGCGGTTTCTTGGCGAGACCGGGACGCGCGGAAAGGATCGCAAGAAGGTCATCGACACGCTATCGGCGCAGATCCTTTTGCAAAACTACATCGATATGGAAAAAAATGCGAAATGATCAAAATGAGAAAGCGCCTACGCCCGCTCACAAATGTGAGCAGGTGCAGGAACTCTCTCTTTTCCCAAAACTTACAAAAAATCAGCAAAAACGCTTGACAAACCAACTGTACCGTGGTATAATAGTTAGGCTTGTTAAGCAATCGAGGTGTGGCTCAGCTTGGTAGAGCGCTACGTTCGGGACGTAGAGGTCGCAAGTTCGAATCTTGTCACCTCGACCAAAAAACAGAGGAGCATTTGCTCCTCTGTTTTTTTATTTTGTCGGTTCCTCGATCTGCCGAAGTGCCCGTTTGAACCGGAAAGCAAACAGAATGGCCGTGAAGGTCACAGCCAGCACGTCGGCAATGGGCTCGGCCATATACACACCGACCGTAGGATCGCTTGCCAGATGCGGCATCAGGTAGATCAGCGGCAGCAGAAGCACAAACTTGCGTACCACCGCCACCGTGACCGAAGAGCCCGCCTTGCCGAGCGACACAAAGGTCATCTGGCAGGCGATCTGTATGCCAAAGAGTGCCATTCCGCAGAAATATATGCGAAGCGCGGTGGTGGCAAACGTCACAAGCTCGGCCTTGGAATTAAAGATCGAGACAAACGCGCCCGGGAACAGCATGACCGCTGCCCAGATGGCAACCGAGTAACCAAGGCATATTTTCAAAAGAAGCCAATAGGTTCTTTTCACGCGATCCGCGTTTCTCGCGCCGTAATTGTAGCTGAGGATGGGTTGGGCTCCCTGCGCGATGCCCTGCGCCGGCAGCATAGCAAATTGCATGACGCTTGTCAGAATGGTCATAGCGCCGACGGCTACGTCGCCGCCATACGCAAGAAGCGAGGAATTAAAGCACACCGCGATCACGCTCTCGCTGGCCTGCATAATAAAGGTGGCCGTGCCGAGCGCGATACAGGGCAAAAGAATTTTGGGTGCAAGCGAAAGATTCCGTGCTCTCAGCCTCAGAAGGCTTCGCCTGCTGCAAAGGAAAAGCAAAATCCACACCGCAGACAGCGCCTGTGAGAGAATGGTGGCCAGCGCCGCACCGCGCGTGCCCATATCCAAAGCGTAAATAAAGATGGGGTCAAGCACGATGTTGGCCGCCGCGCCCACGATGACCGAGATCATCGCCGTGCCGGTAAAGCCCTGCGCGGTGATAAAGGCATTCATACCCAGCGTGAGCTGGACAAAGACCGTGCCGAGAGCGTAAACGCTCATATATTCGGTGGCGTAACCAATGGTGTTTTCACTGGCGCCGAACGCCAGCAGAAAATCCCGATTCCAGATCACAAGCACCGCCGTAAGAATGGCGGAAACCAGGATCTGCAGAGAAAAACAGGCGCCCAGCGTCCGCTCGGCACTCGCGGTATCCCCTTTCCCCATAAAGATCGAGGCCCTGGGCGCACCGCCCGAGCCAACCAGCGCGGCAAAGGCCGACACGATCATCAGAATCGGCATACACACACCGACACCCGTCAGGGCAAGGTCGCCGACCACGGGCATATGCCCGATGTAAATGCGGTCTACAACATTGTACAGCATATTGATCAGCTGTGCCAGCACCGTGGGCAGAGCCAGACGAAGCAAAAGCCCTCCGATGGGCGCTGAGCCCAGCATTTCCTTTTTGTCAGCCATAAAAATCTCCCGTCAGAAGAAGAGCTTGCGCTCCATAGCCTCACGCGCCGTGCCGTCGATGCCGAGATAGATCAGAAAACCGCCCAGAACCGCCAGAAAGATCAGCGGATAGATCGACCAGCCGATAAACGCGACCGAAAAGGTGACGTCCAACAAAAATTCCAAAAGCAGCATAAAGCCGCCCATCAGCACAAAGCCGCCGCCGAAAATAAACAGGCGGCCGCGCCCGAGGCAGTGCACAAGCGTCACCATCGCGCAGACGATAAGTGCCAGCGCCCCGAGAAGCGGAAAAGCAAAGCTGAGAAACCAGCCGCCGTCCGTCTTAAGATCGATATACAAAAGGTACACGATCGCCGCCGCGAAGTCACACGGCACGAAGATCACGGGGGTTGGCTTTTTAAACCAAAGCGGCAAGAAGAAAAACACGTAACCCAAAAGCAGCCCGCCCGCCGCGTAGCCAAACCAGTTGAGGCTTCCGTTTCTCTGAAGGTCGGCCATAAGGCAAAACACCATCGGAAGCACAAAAAGAAGAATGAAAATGCCGTTTACCACCTTGGAGTTGGCCTGGGGCTTTGGGTGCCGCCCCTTCGGGTACAGCGGCTCAGCCTCGCCTCGCACAAGGTCGGGATGATATACACGCGTGCCGCAAAGCGGACACGCCTTTTCGGTGTCGGCAAGCTCCACACCGCATTTGACACAAAACATAGCTTACTCCTCCCCACTCTGATTGCTTTCCACCACGGCGGAAAGCCCGATCTCACGAAGAACGGCATAAAAATGACGCTCCAGCTCCGCGTCACGGATGTTGCGGATAAAATTGACGTACACCGTGTCCCCATAGGACAGCATACCGCAGTTGTACGGTGCCGCCGCCTGCACGCCGAGAATAAAGTCCATACGCTCCACGTAAGGGCGCATCTCCTCGGGCAGCTTCACAAGGCCGAGATTGGATAGCGTGAGGCAGGACTTGCGCTCACCCACGCTGTCAAAAATGGCCTTCATCACCAGATTTTTGATGGGAAGCGGCACAAGGCGCACAAACGGATTGCGCTCGTCGTTGACGTTGGTGGCGATCAGCTTGCTCATAAACTTGGGCGTGACCTCCTCGCCCATCTTGCTTTGGATGACACGGAAGATCTCCTTTAGCGTATAGTCTCCCAGCCTCGGGTCAAGCTCGGGCGTGGTATACAGAACGAAATTACGAAGCGACTTGCTCGGAAACAGCGAACGCAGATTGACCGGGATCAGCACCTTGACGGGCTTTCGGCGGAACACGCTTGGCACCCTGTCCTTCTGCATATTCAAAAGTGCCTTCATCAGAACCGCCGTAAGAAGCACCGTCACGGTGACCTTGTTCTCGCGTGCGATCTCCATCGCCCGATCCACGGGCAATCGGAAGCAGGTCAGATGCAAAAAGCCGTCCGGGCGCGCCTCTCCCGTAAGGTGCCACGCGGTGCTCGCCTTACGGCTGACGGGAACGGGGCCCGCGTATTTGAGATTGCTGTCCTCCAGCTCCTCCTCAGAGGGGCTCTCGGTGCGGTCGAGAATGCCGCACTCGCACGGGATGCGTATGCCGTGCTTTCGCTCCAGATACTCGGCGGTCAGCGTTTTGAGAAAGACCAGCGCGCCGTTGCCGTCGGTCAGCGAGTGGAAAAATTCCACCGCAATACGTCTGCCATAGACCAGCACGCGAAGCGCGCAGGTGCGCATTTCCCTACCGCTCATATACACCAGCGGATAGCTCTGCTCCTGTCGGATCTCGGGCGGCGTGTCCAGCTGTTGAAGATAATACCAGAAAAGACCGCGACGGAGACGCGCGGCGATCGAAGGAAAGCGCTTGACCGTAACGGCAAGTGCCGAGCGCAGAACGTCCACGTCGATCTCCTCGCCAAGCGTTACCGACTGGCGGAACACGTTGCTCCAGTTTCGCCGTCTGGCGGCCGGATAGATCTTGGCCGAGTTGTCCAGACGCAGCCAGCTGAGCACCCGTTTTTTCTTTTTGGCCATATCGCGCCCTCCCTTCCCAAAAGATAGTTTAGTATACCATTTTTTTGCCCAAAATGCAACCGTTTTCCCCGATTTCATAAAAAAAGAAGGCAAAAGCCTTCTTTTTTATTGCTTTAATCAAACAGAACCGCGCCGAAATACGTAACGGTGTTTTGCCCGTTTATGTACTTCATACCCGCGCTCTTTGCCAGCGCCGAAACGTTGATACCGTAAACCTCAAGCGAGGCCATGGCCTTGTCGGGAAAGCGGCAGGGCTCGCCGCTCTGCTTGGCGCAGGGCTTGCATACACCGCAACCGCCCGCACCCAGATGCAGCACCCTCTTTATGCCCTTTTCCGCGAAAAGCGGTCTGAGGCTCTGCGCCAAGGGGTAGGTGCGCTTTTTGGCCTCGGTCATTCCCTCAAAGTCAAAGCTGTCCTCCAGCTCACTCACCGTCTGATAGACCAGCGCGTAGCGGTAGCTCTTGACCGACGCCATCAGCGCCTCCGCGTCCCCCACGTCGGGCGGACACATATAGCATTTGCCGTACATACCGCAGGCGTTGGCGGCGCACATATCGCGAAAAATGCGATCGGTCTCAATGCTCTTCGCCTCAATGACCGCCGCCTTGAACGCGCCGCGCGCCAGCACCTCGTCCACAAGCTCCGCAAACGCCTTATTTTCCATAGAATTCCTCCGACGCCGCAAAGAAGGCGTCAATGTTTTCCCACGGTGTCATCGGTGGAATGTCACAGCCCGAGGAAAGCACAAAATTGGGATATTTCGCGCACCGCTCCAAAAGAGCGAGTGTCTCTTCCCTCACAAGCTCGGGCGTGCCCATACGGAGAACGCCGGCAGGGTCGATGTTGCCCATCACCACAGTGTCCGTGGGGACCTTCGGGATGATATCCCGCTCCATATCCATCGCGTTGCCGAAATGGTAGGCCGCACAGCCCGTGGTCAGAATGGAGTCCAGCATCTTGGGCGCATTGTCGCCACAGTTGTGGTAAACAACCGCAAATCCGTCGTCCTGCACCGCCATGGCGATCCTTTTGACGTAGGGCGAGGAAAACTCCTCCTCAAGCGAGGGGGAAAGCAGACCCGCCACCGGCTCTGCCATCACGATGCCGTGGGCGCCCACCGCCTTGTACGCCTTCGCGTACTCGATCAGAAACGCCGTCACCTTTTCCAGCACCGTGTGTACCATATCGGGATCATCGTAGCAGTCCATCATAATTTCGGACACGTCCAACAGGCGCGCCGCCAGCGAGAACGGACCGATCATGCCCGCCAAGACCGGGCGGTCGGTAATGCTCTGTACCGCCTTGCCGATGGCGTCAATGTAGATCTGCGTGCGCCCGCTTCCGATGGGGGGCACCTCAAGTGCCTCCGCCTCGTCCATATCCGAGATCAGCCTTCCCTTGACCGTCGGCACCTCGTCATCCGACACCACCACCGTGGCGCCAAAGCACTCGGCCTCGACCGAAAGGTCCATAAAGCTGACAGCTGCCGCCGCCCTTGTGCGGTCGGCCACCGCCTTCATTCCCTTTGCCTGAAGCGCGCTGTCCGAGATCAGATCGCGAACCGTGATGCCAAGAAGGCTGACACACGGAAAGGAAAGCACGGGAATCGGCTTTTTTGCGCCCGCCTCGCCAAGCGAGGCGATCCATTGTTTCATATTGTAGCCTGACATATCATACTTCTCCATAATACTTATCCAGCACGTCGCTCACCGTCTGCGCCCACTCGATGAGGTTTTCGGGGCGATGCGCAACGGTGCTGATATCCTTGAGCACGTAATCATACGGGCAACCGTATTTGATACAGGTCTTGACCGTGTCCTCGATCTCCCCTCGGACGACCTCGACATCGGTCTTGATGGCCACGTAAGCGGGGTTGGGCTTACGTGCCAGCACGTAGTCGCCGCGAATCTGCTCGGCGCACTTTTCCACGTTTGCCCAAGGTGAGCAACCGATCTTTCTGAGATTGGGGATGGCTCGGATGACCTCGATCTTGTCATCCAGCGGCTCACAGCAGCCGTAATAGGTATAGGCGAAGCGCTTTGCCACCGACTGAAGGTAATCGATCTCAAATTCCTTGAACATATCTGGCGAGATGATGCCGAAGGACTGCGCCATACTGCGGCACCACGTTGCCTTAAGACCGCTCTCCGCAAGCCCCGATACCGCACCGGGGGTACAGTGAAGCGTGGCCGTAAGATCCACGTCCAGATTCTTTTCCACAAAATCCAGACGGGCATGCTCCGCCGCGGTGTAGAACTCCATAATCTTATGAAGATACTCGGGGCGGTCGTACAGATCGATCATAATGGGCTCCACGCCGCGAAGACGGGCGATCCGATCCCAAGGGGCGTAATACAAATATCCAAAGCCGTACTGACGGATGGGAATGGAGTCACCGAGCAGCTCGGTATACATCTCCATTTTCTGCGCGTCCTTTTCGGGACGAAGCGAGAATTCGGGAAGGTGCATTTGCTCAAGCACCGATTCGTCCTCAAGAACGTCCTCATACTCGTGCGAAACGATGTTGTTGGTACTGTCGGTGCGTTTGATCTCTTCCTTCGCATCCACGCCAATGCCGGTGGAAACCACCGTGCGAGGCACGCGGAAGAAGGGCTCAAAGAGGTTATCCGCCTTAAAATGCTTCATGTAGAACAGCGCCTTGCGGAAGAAAAATTCCACGCCGCGCGTAAAATCGGTCTCGCAAACGCAGGTCAGCTCGCCGTCAATATCCATCTGATACCACGGGATCTCGTCGAGGATCACGGGGGGTCTACCCGGCTTCAGGTCGTTGGTATCCTTGAATCTTTGAAACATTTTGATCTGCTTTTCCGTGGTGACCAGCGCCATATACTGCTTTGCCAGCTCTCTGACAATTTGCTTATCCTTTTCTGAAATCATAATAAACTCCTTTTTTAAATGCGGATCTTCTTAATCTCTTCCGCATAATACTGAACCAGCTCAAACTTAGAGCCGGGCATAATACGATGGTCGGGACACGGAATAAAGCCGCCCATATCGATCAGACGCTTCAGTCGCTCGATCTCGGCATCCACTGCCGCCTTGTCCTTGCGGAACGCGATCTTGTCCATCGCGCCAACGCCGAGGATCTTCTCGCCGTATTTCTTACGCGCCGGCTCAAACTGATCGCCCCAAGTGCCGATCTCGATCGGGAACAGCACGTTCACACCGTTTTCAAGCCACGTGGGGATCAGCTTCTCGGTCACGCCGTCGCAGTCCAGAGAAATGATGTCGATGCCGTATTTATGGCAAAGCTCGTTTCTCTTTTTATAGTGCTTCGCGCACAGCTCGTCAAAAATCTCGGGAGAAAGCAGAGGGCCGTTCTTGAAGCAAACGTCCTCCCAATAGTGTGCAAAATCAAACTTCGCGCCGGTGGCCAATGCCGCCTCGGCACACTGATACTGCATATCGGCATAGGTATCCACAATGTCGGCAAACAGATCCTCGTCCTCGTCGTAAAGGAGGAAGCTCATGCCCATCACGGTAACGTAGTCGCGGATGTGACCGAGAACGCTTCCGACGTGAAGACCCACGGGGACCTCCATATCTCTGGTCTCGTTGAAGTTCTTGAAAAATTCAAGATTCACGCGCTCGGGCGAAAACTGCATCTTGGGCTTAAAAAGCGTTTCGAAGGCTTCTCTGTCCTTCAGAAGATAGTCATCCTCCGAGGGGATCGAAACGATGCCGGGCTTTACCTTTTCAATGACTCCGTTGCCGGTCAGCATACGGCGCGAGCCGTCGGGAAGCTCCTCAAGCACCTTCGGTTCAAAACGAGGGAAAAGACCGTGATTCGTTGCCACTGTGTTGTACCAGTTGCAATCCCAACCGATGATCTTATCCAGCTCTCGCTGCCCCTCCGAGCCGTCTCTGCGGGCGGCAAGAGCCACCTCCTTGGAAATATGTCCTTGATCGGCCCATTCATACAGACATTCGTTCCAATAACCGAAATGCACGGCGGGCATACGGTCAACGTCTTTATAGTGCAGAATGTTTAAACAACGCTCTCTGGTCGTCATCACAGAATACCTATTCCTTTCAACATCTCAATTTAGCGACTCGGAAACAAATTACTTGCAAAAAGCAACGGCCGCGTCTGCCGCGCTGGCCGCATCCGCCGTATAGCCGTCCGCGCCAATCTGCTGACGGAAGCTCTCGCTTACCGGCGCACCGCCGATCATGATCTTCACCTTGTCGCGGATTCCGGCCGCCTCAGCCGCCTTGACTACGTCGGCCATCACGCCCATCGTGGTGGTGAGAAGCGCGGAGCAGCAGATGACCTGGCAGTTCTGCTCAATGGCAGTCTGCACAAAGGTCTCGGGCGCCACGTCGGTGCCAAGGTCGATAACCTCAAGTCCCTTGCCCTCCATCATCATCTTGACGAGGTTCTTACCGATATCGTGAAGGTCGCCCTGCACCGTGCCGATGCACACCTTACCCACTGCCTCGACGCCGTTTGCGACAAGGTAGGGCTTCAGAACCTGCACGCCCATATTCATCGCGCGCGCCGCCACAAGCACCTCGGGCACGTACACCTCGTTGTTCTTGAACTTCTCGCCAATGATGCTCATACCGTCCAGAAGTCCCTCATTGAGGATCTGCTCGGGATTGGAGCCCTCGTCGATAGCCTTTTGAACCATCTCCTTCACAATCTTGGCCTTACCCTTCTGCAAATTCTCCGAAATCTCACTTAAAATAACCATAATTTTTTCCTCTCTTTTTGTTGCTTTTTTATCCATCGCCGCGTCAAGTGCGGGTTGTTTCACCTTTTGACGGTACTCATTGGGCGTCATCCCCATACGGGCACCGAAGTTTTTGTAGAACGAGGGCAGATCGCGCAGACCGCAGGCCCTCACGATGTCCTCCACGTTGAGGTCACTCTCGCGGAGAAGCTCGCACGCGCGACTCAGGCGCACCTCGCGCAGATGGTCTGCAAACCGCTTGCCCGTAAGCCTTGCAAAAATGCGGCTCAGATGTGCCGCGCTCACACCGAAGGTGTCGGCGATCGAACGGAGCGTAAGCCCGGCGTCCGTGCAGTTGCTTTGCACCATTCGCATAGCCGTCAGCACGAGATTCCACTCGCTCGGTGAGACCGGGGAGCTGTTTTTGATGGAGCTGTCGATGTACCGCGCCACGTGGATGAGAAGCAAGGAAAGATTGCTGTAGACCGCATCCTGCCAGGCCTTGCCCCTGTCCCTCAGTTCCTCCTCGATGGCGTCGTAAAGCGCGCTGACCCGCTCGGTCATCGCGCGGTTCATCATGGCGTACGCCGTGACCGATCCGTCCTGAAACAGACCAAAGCAGCCGCGCATTGCCTCGTCATTCTCGCGCAGCCCCTCCGAAGAAAGGCTCAGCCGCCTTACGGTGAGTCCGTCCCCCCTGCTTTCCAAAAAATAGCGGTGAGGAATGCCGGGCGGTGTCACAAACATGTCTCCCGCCTTACACGGAATGGCTTGACCGAGCACCAAATGAATGCCGCTTCCCACCAGAATCATATCGATCTCCATGGCATCGTGTACTCCCAGCTCCAGCCACGCGCGCTCGGCATCGTACACCCGCTCGCACGAAAAGCTATCATGCCCGATATTCCACGGTCGGATCTCGCTCATTTTCTCACTCCTCTCCACCGTACTCGTTTTTATTATACCGATTTTTTTGTCCGTTGTAAATATGGTAAACTTGCTTTTTTTCGTTTCCCTGCAACAAAACCCTATAAAAAACTTGCATTCCACCCAAAAATGTGTTAAAATGAAGCCAACAAAATGCGAAGGAGAAAAAGTATGAGCTTTGAGATCATCGATTTTCACACGCACCCCTTTTTATCGCCCGATTGCAACATCTGCCGATATAAATATTTCAGCGACCGCATCACCGCAGAGGATACAAAGCGCGACCTTGAGTCGCTCGGCATCTCCAAGATCTGCGGCTCGGTCATCGCCCCCTATAACAAGGAGACCTTTTGCTGGGCGGACGTAAAGCGCGCCAACGACATTGCCCTTGAGCTGAAGGCGCTTTACGGCGACTTTTATGAGGTCGGCTTCCACGTGCACCCCGCCTTCATCCGCGAATCGTGCGAGGAGATCGAGCGTATGCACGGCCTTGGTGTCAGGCTGATCGGCGAGCTTTTGCCCTATTTCCATATGTGGCGCGATCTCTCGCTTGACTATGGCTCACGGGAGCTTTCCGAAATTCTTGACGTGGCCGAGGACTGCGGGATGATCGTAAACCTGCACACGCAGGACGAGGAGGGGCTTGACAAAATGGTGCGCGAGCACCCCCATCTCACGATCGTGGCCGCGCACCCCGGCGAGGCGGCGAGCTACGACCGACACCTGGCACGTATGAAGCTCAGCGAGAATTATTATCTTGACCTTTCGGGCTCGGGCGGCCCCTTGCGCTTCGCCAGCACACGAAACGCCATCGACAAGGTGGGCGTGGAGCGCCTTTTGTTCGGCTCGGACTACCCGACCTGCCAGGCAGGCATTATGATTGGAAGCGTTCTTATGGATTACACGCTGACCGACACCGAAAAGGAATACATCTTCTCCAAGAACGCAAGGCGTCTTTTGAAGTTGGATTAAGGAGGAATCATGAGCAAAATTACCGATTACCGCATCGTTTTGTCCCAAACGCCCAAGGTAAGCGAGCTGCGCGCGGCTTGCTTTTTGCGCGAGAAGATCAAGCTGGTGTGCGGCAAAAAGCTGCCGCTTGTCAGCGACACCGAGCCTCCCGAGCCGCTTGAGATCGTGGTGGGAGAGACCGGCCGCGAGGCGCTTGACGGCGTTGAGATCGCGCGCACGCGAGACGGCGTCTGGGAATACGTGATGCTCAAAAAGGGCGAACGTCTGTACCTTTTGGGACTTGGCGCCCCACCTGCCGCAGAGCCGCCCTACAACACCGCCTACCGCAAGCTGGACGACGGCGCTACCGGCACCGTGATGGCGGCCTATCACTTTGTGGAGGATATTCTCCACTACCAATTCGTTTACGCAGATCTCGAGGAATTCCCCGAAAGCCCCGACCTCGAAATGCCGAAGGAATATGAATACCGCTTCACGCGCGCGGCACTTGAAGCCCAGCGCCCCAAGCCCATAAAGGGCGCGGCGCTCTACTCGCTCAACACCGTGGCGCGGCTGGAATGGAACGTGGGAAGCTTTATCATCAAAACCCGCGCGGGCAAGCTGATCGTCATTGACGGCGGTCACATGGGCGATCTGCCCCGTCTGGTGGAATGCCTGAAATCCATTTCGGGCGAGGAGGTGCCCACCGTTACGGCGTGGCTGTTCTCGCATCTGCACGACGATCACCACGGCGCGTATCTGCGGCTGGTGAGAGACGGGGAATGGCGTGGCAAGGTAATCGTCAAGGACGTGTATCACCACTTTTTGCCGCGCGAATTCTATACCGATATCTCCAAGGAGGCCTCGGCACACTTCGGCCCCGAACACGATGCCATTATGAGCAGCGACAAGACCTTCGGTGCCACGCTTCACACCGTCAGAACGGGTGAGCGCATCTCGGTGGACGAGATCGATTTTGACGTGCTTCACGTGCCCGATATCTCCTTTGGCAAGCAGATGAACGTAAACGACACGAGCGTGGTCTACAAAATGACCTACGATAAGGGGCAGACGATGATGTTCCTCGGCGACGCCGAGTGGATCGGAAGCAATGACCTTGTGGAAAATCACGCCAATGAGCTTAAAAGCGACGTCGTTCAGGTCGGCCACCACGGCTGCGGCAGCTGCTCGGACGAGTGCTACCGCCTCATCGGCGCCAAGGCCTACATCTGGCAATGCGGCGAGCGCTTCTGGTATCAGGATTGCAGCGAGGGACTCAACACCCACAACGTGGGGCTCATCCGCTACCGCACCATGATGAAACGCTTTGGCATCAAGGACGAAAACGTCTACGTCACACTCGGTGACATCGACTCGCTCCCCCTCCCTATTCCCATTCACTAAAATACAAAAAGCTGAGTTCAACCGAACTCAGCTTTTCTGTTTCAAATTTTGATTTGTCGAAGTGTTTTAGTTGGCTGGGGAAACGGTCGCTTTTGAAAAAGCTCCGCAAAACTTTTCCCTACAGGCAAAACGGCTACGCTTGATACGGATCCCGAACGATAACGCGAAAACAACGTGTGGTCCATTATCCGAGTCATTTTGAGACCTTCTCACGCGTGAGAA